>MERI01000080.1 GCA_001772005.1 Betaproteobacteria bacterium RIFCSPLOWO2_12_FULL_62_58
TCTGGCGTCAATGCTGATGATTTTCGTGACCCTCGCGCGCGCCGCGTCGCTGCGCCCGCCGCCGAATGCGCCGGTTTCGGCGCGCGTCGCCTTTGCCGCATGGCTCGAGCAGATGGAGTTGAGGGACGAAGCACGCAAGCACTGGAAAGCGCTCGCAGCAGAGCGGCCGGAAGACAATAAGCTCAAATCGCTGGCGATGGAATGATACGCAATCGCGGTGGTGGCTGTGAGATTGCAGTCACGATGGTTGCAGGCGTAGGATAAGCGAAGGGAGTTATCGTGCTGTCCGGGACCTTTGACCAAGGACCAGACGATCGGGGGCAGTACGGCGATGAAAACCGCTTTCGCAACAGCCCTGAGCCATTGGATGTTGTGCTGCGTGGCGGTGTTGCCGCTGTTGGCGGCTGCGCCCGCGCTGGGTCAAGGCGTTGCCCTCGTGACCGATGTGTCGGGCAAGGCCGTGCAGGAAGGCGCGCCCGGCAGAGGCCAAATTTCCATTCTGTCAGAGATCGCGTCGGGCGCTCGCCTTCAGCTTGAAGAAAGCGCGCGGCTCACCGCGGTCTACTTCAAGTCCGGGGACGAGTACACGTTTGCCGGCGCCGCGCAAATCCAATTTGGCGCATCCGAGCCGCAGGTCTTGAGCGGCGCCCGTCCGCAGAAGAGGACGGTTTCCATCGGGAAAGGCGGCAAGGACGTCGCGATCAAGCTGGGCGGCGTGGCCCAGGCGGGATTTGTCATGCGCGGCAGCCGCACGACGGGGCGCATCCGGCTGCTCGCACTCGCCGGGACGAAAACCCTGGAATCCTCGCCCGAGTTCCGCTGGCAGGAGAGCGCACCCGGAACCCGTTACCACTTCAGATTAATCGGTGACGCGGGGAAGGTGCTGCATGAGACGGAAGTCGAAGGCACGACGCTCAGGCTTCCCGCCGCCGTAAAGCTGCGCGAGGGAGTGAGTTACGCCTGGGAGCTCTCGGCGCAGCTCAATGACGGAAGGCGCTATGTGATCCCGGGTGATTTCAGTTTGGCTCCCAAGGAACTGCGGATACAGGTGGAGACGCTGCGCCCCGCGGAGGGTGCACCCGTAGCCGAGCGCGTGCTGTTTGCCGTGTGGCTCGAGCGAGTAGAGCTTAAGGACGAGGCGCGCAAATATTGGCAGGCGCTTGCCGCGGAGCGGCCCGATGATGCGGGGCTGCGCGCGCTGGCGGGAGAATCGACCCATCCCCCGCGCGGCATCCACGACATCCTGGCGTTGCTCGATGAGTATCAGCCGGACCCGGCGCGGGCCGGGAAGTGGCGTGCGGCGGCGGACCGCAAACCGCCCGAGACGCAGGACCGCCACGACCTCGCCAACTTCTATTTCGAGCGCGCTAGAGCGGCCCGGGAAATCGGCCGCATCGGCCAGACCATCTCTGATTTCCGGCTTGCCGCCGAATACAGTCAGGGCGGACACCCGCGCCGGCTGCGCATCCTTGATGAGCTCTCCGTCGCTGAGGGCACCGGCGGTAATTTCCTGAACTCACTGCGGCTGCGCGAGTCGTTTCCTGCCGGGCAGTCAACTGGATGGCGCATAACCAAGTATGCCGTCACCGCGTCGATGCTGGCGGGTATCGGTGACATCGGCAATGCCAGGAAGATTTTTGCCCAGGCCGAGGAGATCTATCGTGAGTGGCGCCGCGCCCGTCCCTTTGATTTGTACCGGCATCACCAGACCGCCGTCCTGGAAAACAGCCGCGCGTGGATCCTGCTTGGCGAAGGCAAGCCCGCCGAGGCGGAAACGGCAATCCGCAAGGCGATCGCGGCACGGGAGGCGGACATCCCGCTGCTGCTCGAACGCATGCTCACGTTGCGGGACCCGGGGCCGCCGGAGTACCACGCTTTCTTGCGCGAGCAGCAGGAGCGGGCCCTGGTGATCATCCTGCGCAGGCAGGAAAGATTTTTCGAGGCGGAGATCGTGGCGCGCGACAATCTCATGCGCGTCTTGCAGCGGGTGGGCCGGAACTCGCCCGAAGCGGGGGCGGTGGTGCAACTGCTGGGGGGGATCATGATGGATCAAGGACGCTATGCCGAAGCAGCGGCGCTCGCCCGGGTCTCGGTGGACATCAGGCTCAAGGCGGGCATGGTCCCCGAAGCGAGACCGCTCGCCGGCGGTCGGGAATTGCTTGCCACCGCGCTGGTGATGCGGCGTCAGTACGCGGAGGCGGTGCGGGAATTCGAGGCCAGGCAATCCGGGCTCGACACCGATCGCGAACTCGCGGAGCGGCTGCCACGGGGCAACCAACTTTGGGCGCTCGCCTTGATGAGAACCGGCCGGGCGCCGGAAGCGATCGCGATGCTGGAGCCGATCGTCGCCCGCATCGGTGAACGGCTCGGCGCCTATTACAGCACGGCGCAGGCGCGAGGTTTTCTGGCCATGGCCCTGGCCGCGGACGGTCAGCGCGAACGTGCAGCGCAAGAATTCGCCACGGCGATTCCGGCGCTGTTGCAGCGCGGTTCCCGGGATTCAGGCGAAGAAGTCAGCGCGGTGGCGCGCGCCCAGCGTCTGGCAACGATCATCGAGGCCTACGTCAGGTTCCTGTTCGATTTGCGCGAGTCCAAAGCGGATGCTGCGGCAGAAGCGTTCCGGCTCGCGGACGTAGTGCGCGGACAGTCATGGCAGTCAGCCGTTGCTGCGGTTGCCGCTCGTGCGGCAGTCGGCGATCCGGCGCTGGCGAAACTGGTGCGGAAGGAGCAGGACCTCAGGAATTACGCCGGCGCGCTGCAGCAGGCGCTGCTGCGCATGCTATCCGCGCCACCGGAACAGCAGCTTCCCAAAGTCATATCCGAGATGCGCGAACGCATCGCCGGGGCCACCAAGGAGCGGCGCTCGCTGTTTGCGGTGTTGGAGGAACGTTTTCCCGCCTATATGAACCTGGTCAGTCCCAGACCCGCAACCCTGGAACAGGCGCGCGCCGCGCTGCGCGGGGGCGAAGCGCTGTTGAGCGTGCTCGTCACCGGCGATCGTAGCTACGTGTGGGCGGTTACTAAGCATGGGCCGGTCGGATTTCATGCCGCGAATCTTGGCGAAGGCCAGGTCGGCAGCATCGTCGCGGGCCTGCGCAAGGCGCTCGAACCGGGCCCGGTGGCGGTCGAGAGCGTTCCCGAGTTCGATCTCGCTGGCGCGCATCGGCTTTACGCCGGGTTGATGAAGCCCGTCGAGAGCGTCTTGAAAGGTGCGCACACCTTGATCGTGGTGGCGAATGGCGCGCTGGCGCAACTGCCGTTCACGGTGCTGCCGACCGAGCCGGCGGCGCTAGGTGCCGAGAGCGGCACTAGATTCGAGCGTTACCGGCAGGTGCCGTGGCTCGTGAAGCAGGTGGCGGTCACTCAGTTGCCGGCGGTCAGCACGCTGGTCACGCTGCGGACGCTCCCACCGGCCGCTGCGAACCGCAGCCCGTTCGCGGGTTTCGGCGATCCGCAGTTCGGGAGCGAAGCGCCCCCGGCGCCGCGCACGCAGCTCACGCTGCGCATGCGCAACCTCGCCATCCCGCGGCCCGAGGAAGCCAAGGCGCCGGTGGACTGGATTCCGTACGGCCGGCTTGCGTCGCTGCCGGACACGCGCGAGGAAATCCTCGCGATCGCGGGCGCGCTCAAAGCCGATCCGCAGAAAGACGTGTTCCTGGGGCCGACTGCGACCAAGCAGAATGTGAAGTCCGCTGATCTTTCAACGCGCCGGATCATCGCTTTCGCTACCCACGGGCTGATCCCGGGCGATTTCCCCGACCTCGATCAGCCGGCGCTCGCTCTGGCCGCGCCCGACGGCCGCTCGGAAACCGGGTTGCTCACGCTCGAGGAAATCCTGCAGCTCAAACTCGATGCCGATTGGGTGGTGCTCTCGGCGTGCAACACTGCGGCAGGGCAGGGCGCAGGGGCGGAAGCCATTTCAGGGCTGGGCAGAGGATTCTTCTACGCCGGCAGCCGGGCGCTGCTGGTGACCCACTGGCCGGTGGAGACCGAATCGGCGCGATTGCTGGTGACCAATACCTTCGAGCGTTACGCCAATTCGCCCAACGTGAGCCGCGCAGAGGCGCTGCGGCAGGCGAGTCTCGCGGTCATGAACGGGCCAGGCGCTACCGATCCCGCGACCAGCAAACCCTTCTCCTACGCGCATCCACTGTTCTGGGCGCCGTACGCGCTGGTCGGAGACGGCGGGCGGTGAGTGCCTGTCGCCGCCGCGTGTTCAGCGCCAATGCGACGGGAGATTGAACGAAAGCTGCCGGTGGTGTTTGATCGAGAGAAGGTAGACCGTTCGACCGTCTACGGCATAGAGGATCAGGAAGTCTCCGGCAAGGTACTCGCGTAGCGTTGCAGAGCCAATTTTCGATCTGACCCGCTCGATCTTCTCGCGCGCCTCCACGGAATGCGCGGGCTGGTCGAGAAAAGGGCGCCCCAGTTCGGGATAGCGCTCGAGGTTGGGAATGATGCTTGCGGCGAGGTCGTCCAGCAGCGCCGTGAATACCTGGCGCGCGTCTGCTTCCGTGAGGAATGACTCAATCGCCCCGAGGTTCGCCTCGAAATTGGCGGTGACCTTTATTGTGCAGCGCTTCGCGGCCATGCCCGGCCGGATGCCTCACGCAGCGCGTTTTGCTTTCAATCGCCGCAGGAACTGTCGCGCGTCACGAACCCGTCCTGCTTTTACATCCGCCATTCCTTTCTCGGTTTCGTCGAGCAGCAGCAGATGAATGCGCTCACGCTCGAGCCGGTGGTAGTAGTCTAGCCGCTCGGCGTCGATCAGCGCGACGTAGCTTTCGCCATTGCGGGTAATGATCTTTTCGGCGCCGGTCTTCACCTGCTCGGCTAGTTCGGAAAATTTGGCCCGTGCCTGGGTAAACGGGATGACATCCTTCGCTGTGATTGCCGTATTGCCTCCGCTCAGCGTAAAGTACCAGTATCGCACGGAATTCCGTGCAGAATCAAGTACTGGAAACAGCCCTCCGGAGCCGGATTTTCCGAGCGCGGCGCTGCCGTGAGTTGACACGTCCTGCGGTTACTTCTTGATGACTTTGACGGCGATTTCTTCGAGTTTTTTCGCTCGGATGACGTGGCCGTCCAGACCCGCCTGCTTCGCGTTCCCGCCGTAAGCGACAGTCATCAACTGGCTGTAGTACATGACCGGCATGTTGAACTTGGTGCCGTATTTCTTGTTGATTTCGCCCTGGTAGATCTCGACGTTGGCCTGGCACAGCGGGCAGGGCGTGACGATCATCTCGGCGCCGTGGTCGTAGGCCGATTCCACGATGTCCTTGATCTGCTTCTGGCTCTTATCGGGTTCGGAGAACGCGAGCGCGCCGCCGCAGCAGGTGACCTTCTGGTCGTAGTCGGTGACAGCTTCGCCGCCCACGGTTTCGACCAGCTTGTCCAGATACACTGGATTCTCGAACGACTCGCCGTTGATGCCGAACGGGCGGTTGGTCTGGCAGCCAACATAGCCTGCGAACTTGACGCCCTCCAGAGGTTTCACCACGTGCTTGCCGAGCGCGGCGTAGCCGAAATCCTCGATCAGGACTTCAACCATGTGCCGCACCTCAGTCTTGCCCTGGTATTGAAGGCCGGCTTCCTTCAAGCATTCATTGGCGTCGCTCCTGAGCGTCGCGTTGGCGGCGAGCTTTTCCTTGGTTTCTTTGGCGCCCAGCCAGCACGCGGCGCAGGTCGCGACGACATCCTGCCCTGGCAGATGCTTCTCGGCCAGCGCGAAATTGCGGGCGTTCATCACATGGCGCGGGAGTTCCCCGGATTCAGCGTAGCCGATCGACGCGCCGCAGCAGTTCCAGTCGGGGATTTGCGTAAGCTTGACATCCAGCGTCTTGCACATCGCCTCGACCGAGGTGAGATAGTTGGAGGCCGAGCCCCGCAATTGCGAGGAGCAGCCGGGATAGAAGGCGTATTCTTTCTTTGCCATGTCACTTACTCCTCAGCGGGCAGTGCCCGCTTCGTCGTCAGGTGAAGGGGGTGAAGGAGTGAAGGAGTGAAGCCCCTCACCCCGCGCCCGCGGAGGGCGAAGCAGGTTCCGTCGGCCTTGGCCGATGGATGGCGCCCCGGACTCGGTCTCCCGAAGGGTGGTGCGGGCAGGGGCGCACAAGGCTGCGTTCAATATCTTCAAATGGGGCGCTTCTGCGGCTGCTCCCGCAAACGGGCCTGCGGCGAACGAGTCGCAGCCGCCCCCGCAGCGGGATGCAGCGCGCCGTATTTCCGCGTGCTTCTGCGCGCCTCTACGGTCGCATCCCCACAAGTGGGGCGCGTCGGAGGGCGGAAGAGGGGCCCCTTTGGGATCTGACCCCGGAAGACGCGCATAGGATCGGCGTTTACACGACGCGCTCATGATCGGCTCCACGGTCGCATCCCGCAAGCGGGTCCCTGCTCCACGTTGCGCCGATCCCTGCTCCACGTTCCGGCGCGCCTCTCCCCGGGTACGGGGAGAGGGGGTCTCACAGTTTCACTCATTCACACATTCACTCGTTCACTTCTTCACGGCGTCAGTTCAGGTCGCGGCGCTTGTGTTCCAGCTCGTAGGCCTTCTTGAGCATGCGCTGGATGCCGTCTTTGTCCTCGCATTCGTGGCCCTTGAGCAGCTCGAACGGGTTCAGGCGCTTGGCGAGCAGCATGCCGAGCCCGATGTTGCGCAGCGCCCACGCCTTCTTGACGCCCGCGATCAGTCCGTCCTTGAAATAGAGGCCGAGCGTGAGCTTAAGCTCGTTAACGCGGCCGGTCCGGGTGCAGTTCTTCCAGAATAGCTGCGAGAAATGGCGCGTCGGCTGGTCCTTGGGCGCGAGCCCCAGGCGGTGAGCGTAGGTCGCCAACCCGTGCATGATCTGGGTGATCGGGAGCTGGCGCGGGCAACGCACCACGCAGTTGTAACAGGAAGTACACATCCACATCGAGTCCGACGTCAGCACCTCTTCGCGTTTTCCAGCGCGGATCATCATGAAGATCTTTTGCGGCGAGTGTTCCCAGTCCGGACCGAACGGGCAGGAACCGGCGCACACGCCGCACTGCATGCACATCTTGACCCATTCGCCTTCTTCGACGTGCGCCTCGACTTCCTTCAGGAAGTTGTTGCGGTAGCGCGCCAAGGCTTGTTGGTTGAATGATTCACTCATGCGGTTCTGGTTACCAGTAAATTAGTACGTGTCTCGTGATGTCTTGGCGCGCTAACATTTACATCTTCTGAAACACATGAATCATTCCTTGAGCAATTTAAGGATTTTGTCGGCCCCGAGGCCGACAAAATCCTAGGCGAAGCCTTTCATCGGGCTCATGCCTATTTTCTCGATCACCTTGGCGTAATCGTTTATCAACTGCGGCACGCGCTCGATGTCGGTAATCGCGACTTCATAGGTTGCGACACGCTCGGTTTCGAGCGCCATCTGTTTCAACGTGTCGTCGATCTTGCCTATGCGGTAGCTGGCGAGCTCGGAGCCTTTCACGAAATGGCACTGGTAGTCATCGCCGTGCTTGCAGCCCATCAGCATTACGCCATCGTAGCCGGCGTTGATGGCATCGGTGATCCAGATGGTGTTGACCGAACCCAGGCAGCGCACCGGAATCGTCCTGACGAAAGCACTGTACACCCTGCGCTGCATTCCAGCCATGTCCAACGCCGGATAGGCATCGTTCTCGCACGCGAGTATCAAAATGCGCGGTTTCTCGGAAAATTCGTCGGGAACATCCACCGCTTTGATTTGCGCGCCGACGGTATCGACCGAATAGTTCTCGAACGAAATCACGCGCACCGGGCACGCCCCCATGCAGGTGCCGCAGCGTCGGCAGCGGGACTCGTTGAATACCGGGTAGCTCTTCTCGTCTTCGTCGATCGCGCCGAACGGGCACTCTACGGTGCAGCGCTTGCATTGGGTGCAGCCCTCGAGGCGTACGATGGGAAATGAGAGATCGCCGGAGCGCGGATGCGCGGCACGACCCCGTTCCGCGTTTTCCACCGCCTGAATCGCTTTGAGGGTGGCGCCGGTCGCGTCCTCCATCGCCTGCGCGATGTCCATCGGCCGGCGCACCGGACCCGCGGTGTAGATGCCGGTGCGGCGCGTCTCGTACGGGAAGCAGATGAAGTGCGAATCAGTGAAGCCATACTTCAACTGCGGCACATCTAGTCCCTGGCGGTAAGTGAGGTTGAGTATGGAGATCGGCTTGACCGCGCCCTTCGCCTGGGAACGGTTGTAGGCTTCCATCAGCGAGTTGTCGCCGGCCACAACGGCGAGTTCCGCCTTCAGCTTGGCGTCGATGTCGACCCCCGAGTTCGGCACCTGGCCCGTCGCCAGCACCACAAGATCGACTTCAGGGATCGCCGTGTCTTCGTCGAGGATCAAATCATGAAACCTTACCGTTAAGGTTTTGTCGGTGGACTCCACCGACAAAACCTTGCCCTTGGTGAAAATCACGCCCTTGTTCTGGGCGCTGCGGTAGAAATCTTCGCCGTTGCCGGGCGTTCTGAGGTCGGTGTAAATCACGACCGTGTCGACGCCGGGATTCGCATCCT
>MERI01000081.1 GCA_001772005.1 Betaproteobacteria bacterium RIFCSPLOWO2_12_FULL_62_58
CTCGGGCCATCGCTCGAGGACTTCCGCAATGCCCGTGTTGCGGAAAACTCTACGTGCGAGCAGCTAGACATTAATAACACAGTCCAATTAGTTAGTGGCTCTTGAGGCCCGGGGTCAGGTGCGGCGCGATCAGCCTCAGTAAAGCAACGAATACTTTTGGGGTGCCGGCAACGATGTTACCACTCGTCATGTACTCGTTGTTACCTTCAAGGTCGCCAACCAGCCCCCCTGCTTCCGTGATCAAAAGGGCCCCGGCCGCCATGTCCCAGGAACTCAAGCCCAATTCCCAGAACCCGTCGAGCCGTCCCGCCGCGACATAGGCCAGGTCGAGCGCGGCCGCGCCCGGGCGGCGCACGCCCGCCGTGTTTTTCATCATGTCACGCAGCATCGCGAAATAAGCATCGATATGTTCGAACTGCCGGAACGGGAAGCCGGTGCCGATCAGGCTCGATTTGAGCTGTATGCGCTTGCTGACGCGAATGCGTTGGTCGTTGAGATACGCTCCGCGGCCGCGGGTGGCGGTGAACAGATCGTTACGTGCAGGGTCGTAGATCACGGCCTGGGTCACGATGCCGCGATGTGATAATGCGATCGATACCGCGTATTGCGGAAAGCCGTGCAGAAAATTGGTCGTGCCGTCGAGGGGATCGACGATCCACTGGTATTCCGACTTGCCGGCGGCGCCGCTTTCCTCTGCTAAAATCGAATGATCGGGATAGGCTTCGAGCAGCGTCCTGATGATGGCGTGTTCGGCTTCGCGGTCGACATCCGAGACGTAATCGTTCGCGGCTTTTTCCTTGACGGCGACGATGTCGAGATTGCGGGTGGCGCGATTGATGATGCTGCCGGCGCGGCGCGCAGCCTTCACTGCAATGTTGAGCATCGGGTGCATGTTGGAAGCAGGATTCAGGATCGAGGATCAAGGATTGCGTTGGCCCACTGCGTAAACGACCGCATGCGGCGTATGTGTCAAGCCGCCTATTCTAGTGCCTAATACCGACCGGCTCAAAAATATCCGCGTCGTGCTGTGCGGCACGAACCATCCCGGCAACATCGGCGCCGCGGCGCGCGCGCTGAAGACGATGGGTTTGTCGCGCCTTTATCTGGTCGCGCCCGAGCGCTTCCCCGATCCCGAAGCCGACTGGCGCGCATCCCGCGCGACCGACGTGCTGGCGCGCGCCACGATGTGTGCGAGCCTCGACGAAGCGCTCTCGGGCGTGGCGCTCGCCGTCGCCTGCTCGGCGCGCAGCCGCGAAGTCGCGGTGCCGCAAGTGTCCGCGCGCGAGGCGGCGCAGCAGCTGGTCGACGTTGCGCGCGCCCAGCAGGCGGCGCTGGTTTTCGGCAACGAGACCTCCGGCCTGACTACCGCCGACGTGAACAAGTGCCGGTTGCTGGCGACAATTCCCGCCAACCCGAAGTACTCTTCACTCAATCTCGCCGCTGCGGTGCAGGTGCTTGCCTACGAGTTGCGCATGGCGGCGACGGATGGCGCGGCAGGCGGCCAGCCGCGCACGCTGGCGAGCTTCGAGGAAGTCGAGAGGTTTTATGCGCATCTCGAGCGAACGATGGTTGAGATCGGGTTTCTCAACCCCGAGCATCCCAAGAAGCTGATGCCGCGGCTGCGGCGGTTGTTCGCGCGCGCCCAACTGGAGAAGGAGGAGGTCAACATCCTGCGCGGCATCTTGAAGTCATTCCGGCGTCCCAAAGCGGCGCGGTCAAAAAAAGCTTGAACCGATTGTTTTTCAGCCGGAATCGGAACCTCGCTCGCCAATAGTTGACCAAATTAGTAGGTGATTGTATGCTTCCTGGTCCCAATATCATGGGATTCTAATGTTCACCCGACTCAAAGAAGAGATCGCGGTCGTTTTCGAACGTGATCCGGCCGCGCGCAATACCTGGGAAGTCCTTACTTGCTACCCGGGTTTTCATGCCATGCTGTTTCACCGCCTCGCGCACTGGTTATGGGAAATCGGGCTGAAGTGGCTGGCGCGCTTCACGTCGCATTTCGGGCGTTGGCTCACAGGCATCGAAATTCATCCGGGCGCAAAGATCGGGCGGCGTTTCTTCATCGATCACGGCATGGGTGTGGTGATCGGCGAGACAGCGGAAATCGGCGACGACTGCACGCTCTACCACGGGGTTACGCTCGGCGGCACCTCGTGGAACAAGGGCAAGCGCCATCCAACGCTCGGGAATGGTGTTGTGATCGGGGCCGGCGCCAAGATCCTCGGCCCGATCACGATCGGGGCGGGCGCCAGGATCGGATCCAACGCGGTCGTCGTGAAAGAAGTGCCGCCGGGCGCCACCGCGATCGGCATACCCGCGCATGTTGTTGTGGATCGCGGCGGCAACGGACGCTTTTCCGCCTATGCGGTGGCGAAGGACACGAGTGACCCGATGGTCCAGGCCATCCATGAATTGATCGATCACAGCGTTGAGACCGACCAACGCATCGACTATATCCTCGCCGAATTGAAGCGCTTGGGGTTGCAAGTCGAGCCACAGCAGCCGGCCAAGCTCGATGCGGAACATCTCAACAAAATGGTTGACTAAATTTGTCGGGTAAACTATAGTTGAGCAAATTACTAATATATGGGGTGGATAGGTTAACTTGATGATTAATTGTGGATTTAAAGAGGTGACCCATGAGACTGACAACTAAAGGACGTTTTGCCGTCACCGCCATGATCGATCTCGCGATGCGTGATGGAAGCGGTCCAGTTACGCTCGCTGAGATCAGTGCGCGTCAGAAGATTTCGCTCTCCTACCTCGAGCAGTTATTTGGCAAGCTGCGCCGCCATGAACTCGTCGAAAGCGTGCGCGGACCGGGCGGCGGCTATTGCCTCGCCAGGGACATGTCGGAGGTATCGGTGGCCGATATCATTCTCGCTGTTGACGAGCCGATCGATGCGACGCAGTGCGGCGGCAAGGAAAACTGCCACGATGACCAGAAATGCCTGACCCACGACCTGTGGGCGACGTTGAACGAGCGCATTTTCGATTACCTTGAGTCGGTGAGCCTGCGCCAGCTGGTCGATAACCAGAAAGCGAAGGAGGCCGGCGTCGCGCAAGTGCACGACATGCGCGAGGCGACGGGCAAGCGCGTGCCGGTTTCGGCCTGAAAACAGAACGGCGCTGAAACCGCCGATAAACGCAGATGAACGCGGTGAGCCACGTCTATTTCGACCACAACGCGACTACGCCCGTCGACGAGCGGGTGCTGGAGGCCATGTTGCCGTACCTGCGCGGGCAGTTCGGCAATGCCTCGAGCCGTCACGAGTTCGGCACGGCGGCGCGCAAGGCGGTGAACCGGGCGCGCGAACAGGTCGCCGCGCTCGTCAACGTGCAGCCGGTGCAGGTGATCTTGGTAAGCGGGGGCACTGAGGCGAACAATCTGTTCGTCAAGGGCGCGGCATCGTATCTCAAGCCGGCGCAGGTTGCGGTGAGCGCGATCGAGCACCCGTGCGTCGCGATGCCGGCCCGGGAACTGACGCGGCAGGGATGGAAACTCAGGAAATTCGCGGTGACGCGCGAGGGTCAAGTCGATCTGGCGGACGTCGATTTGGCGCTTGCCCAGCCGACGGGAATCGCGTCGGTGATGCTGGCCAACAACGAGACCGGTGTGATACAGGACGTCGCAGCGGTGGCGGAACGGGCGCGCGCAGCGCGCGCATGGATGCACACCGATGCGGTGCAGGCGCTGGGCAAAATCCCGGTCGATTTCGGCGCCCTCAACGTACACGCGATGACGCTTTCGGCGCACAAGATTTACGGCCCCAAAGGCGCTGGTGCGCTGATTGTCGACAAGCGCCTGGAGTTGAGGCCCATCATCAGTGGCGGCGGCCACGAGCAGGGCTTGCGCTCGGGAACGGAAAATGTGCCGGCGATTGTAGGTTTCGGGGCGGCGTGCGATCTGGCCGCAGGCCGGATGCAGGAACTGGCACCACGGCTTGCGGCAATGCGCGCGCGGCTGGAGCAGGGGTTGCATGAATTGCGTGCGGTGATTTTCGGCGAGCACGCGCCGCGTATCTCGAACACGTCCTATTTCGCGTTCAAGGGCATCGACGGCGAGACTCTGGTAATCGAGCTCGACAAGGCGGGATTCGCAGTGGCGGCCGGCGCGGCGTGCTCAAGTACCAGCACCGAGCCCAGTGCCACGCTCATCGCGATGGGAGTGGCTGCGGAGCTCGCGCGTGGGGCAGTGCGCTTCAGCCTGGGCGCGGCAAACACCGTGGAACAAGTCGAGCAGTTTCTGAACGCGCTGTCCGCGACCGTCTCAAGACTCAAGGGCCTGACCGCTGTTGCGGTATAGATATTGGAACCGCCGATTCTGATTTTTGAGGTTTGCATATGGCGATACAACTGACGGAAAGCGCGGCAAAACAGATCCAGACCCAGCTCGCGAAGCGCGGGCGGGGCATCGGCCTGCGTGTGGGCGTGAAGAACGTGGGCTGTTCGGGCTTCGCCTACACCTACGATTACGCCGACGAAGTGCGTCCCGATGACCAACTGTTCGAGGCGTTCGACACCAAGGTGGTGGTCGACGCGAAGAGCCTGGAGTTTCTCGACGGCTCGACGCTGAATTTCGTGAAAGAGGGCCTGAAGCAGGTGTTCAAGGTCGAGAACCCGAACGTGGACGCAACCTGCGGTTGCGGCGAGAGCTTCAGCGTTAAAGAAAAAGTGAACGGTGATCAGTGAACGGTGGTCAGTCGACGGGAAACGATGTATGGAAATTCGGCTGAAATACAGGCAAGGCGGTAAGCCACGGATGGTCCGGCGCGCGATCGCGCCCGTTTTGTCCGTTCACCGTTCACCATTCACCGTTCACGCGTTTTTGGAACAAGCATGAGCACAGTACTGGAAAACCTGGTCAATCAGCCCTACAAGCACGGTTTCGTGACCGAAATCGAGTCGGAAACCGCGCCCAAGGGCCTGAGCGAAGACACCATCCGGCTCATTTCGCGCAAGAAAGACGAGCCGGAGTGGCTGCTCGAGTTCCGGCTGAGCGCGTACCGTCACTGGCTGACGATGCCGGAGCCCGCCTGGCCCAACGTCAAGTACCCGAAGATCGACTTCCAGGACATCATCTACTACTCGGCGCCCAAGCCGAAGAAGCTCGCCAGCATGGACGAGGTCGACCCCGAGCTGCTGCGCACGTTCGAGAAGCTCGGCGTGCCGATGAACGAGCGCGCGGCGCTCGCCGGCGTGGCGGTCGACGTGATTTTCGATTCGGTGTCGGTGGCGACCACCTACAAGCAGAAGCTCGCCGAAGTCGGCATCATTTTCTGTTCGATCTCGGAAGCGGTGCGCGAGCATCCGGAACTCGTGCGCAAGTATCTCGGCACGGTGGTGCCGCCCGGCGACAATTTCTACGCCGCGCTCAATACCGCGGTGTTCACCGACGGCTCGTTCTGCTTCATCCCCCGGGGCGTCAAATGCCCGATGGAGCTTTCCACCTATTTCCGCATCAATACCGAGTCCTCCGGGCAATTCGAGCGCACGCTGATCGTCGCCGAGGAGGGCGCCTCGGTGTCCTATCTCGAGGGCTGCACCGCGCCCAAGTTCGACACCAATCAATTGCACGCCGCGGTGGTGGAACTCGTCGCGCTCGATAACGCCGGCATCAAGTACTCGACGGTGCAAAACTGGTACGCCGGTGACGAGAAGGGCGTGGGCGGCATCTACAACTTCGTGACCAAGCGCGGGCTGTGCAAGGGCGTCAACTCCAAGATTTCATGGACCCAGGTCGAAACCGGTTCGGCGATCACCTGGAAATACCCGTCGTGCGTGCTGCTCGGCGACAACTCGATAGGCGAGTTCTATTCGGTCGCGCTGACCAATCATCATCAGCAGGCCGATACCGGAACCAAGATGGTGCATATCGGCAGGAACACGAAGAGCACGATCATCAGCAAGGGCATCTCCGCCGGCCATTCCAACAACAGCTACCGCGGCCTGGTGAGAATCACTCCGAAAGCCGACGGCGCGCGCAATTACTCGCAGTGCGACTCGATGCTGATCGGCTCGCAGTGCGGCGCCAACACCTTTCCCTACATCCAGGTGCATAACCACACCGCCAAAGTCGAGCACGAAGCGACGACCTCGAAGATCGGCGAAGACCAGCTTTTCTACTTCCAGAGCCGCGGCATCGGCGCCGAGGAAGCGGTGTCGATGATCATCAACGGCTTCTGCAAGGACGTGTTCAAGCAACTGCCGATGGAGTTCGCGGTCGAAGCGACCAAGCTCCTCGGTCTCAAACTCGAAGGCAGTGTCGGATGATCAACCCTAACGCAAGAATACTGCTTGAAGTGCGCGACCTTACGGCGACGGTGGCGGGCATCGAGATTCTCAAGGGCATCAATCTGAGGGTAGCGGCCGGTGAAGTGCACGCCATCATGGGGCCCAACGGCTCGGGCAAGAGCACGCTCGCCAAGGCGCTCGCCGGCCACCCGGCTTATGGGGTGAGCGGCGGCGAAGTCTTGTTTGAAGGCAAGGACTTGTTCGCCATCGCGCCCGAAGACCGTGCGCGCGCCGGCCTGTTCCTCGGTTTCCAGTATCCGGTCGAGATTGCCGGCGTTTCGAACAGCGCGTTCCTGCGGCTCATCTACAACACGGTTCAGGGCGCGCGCGGCAAGGACGAGCTGGACCCCCTCGAATTCGACGATTTTGTGCGCGAGAAGATGAAGCTGCTCGACATGGATCCGAATTTTCTCGATCGCAGCGTCAATGACGGCTTTTCGGGCGGCGAGAAAAAGCGCAACGAGATCCTGCAGATGGCGCTGCTGGAGCCGAAGCTCGCGATTCTGGACGAGACCGACTCGGGTCTTGATATCGACGCCCTCAGAACCGTCGCCAACAGCGTCAACCAACTGATGACGCCCGACAACGCGGTGGTGCTGGTCACGCATTATCAGCGCCTGCTCAACTACATCGTGCCCGATTACGTGCACGTGATGGAGGGCGGGAAGATCATCAAGACCGGTGGCAAGGCGCTCGCGGAAGAGTTGGAGGCCTGCGGCTACGACTGGGTCGTCGAAGAGTACCGCAAGCAGGAGAGCCGCCCCGGTTCGCCTGCGTACGCCAAATCGCATCTATGAATCTAACGGTTCGCATCGGCGCGTCTCTCCCCTCAT
This sequence comes from Betaproteobacteria bacterium RIFCSPLOWO2_12_FULL_62_58, assembly GCA_001772005.1. Lineage (GTDB taxonomy): Bacteria > Pseudomonadota > Gammaproteobacteria > Burkholderiales > SG8-41 > DSOT01. The sequence continues at coordinate 7,134 of MERI01000081.1, forward strand.
CCCCAACCCTTCTCCCGGGGGGAGAAGGGAGCGTCGTGCTTCCCTCTCCCCTCGGGAGAGGGACCGAGGGTGAGGGAAGGCTCGTTGGTGGGGCGGCGGCATGAGCACGGTTGCAACGGCCAGGCATCCCTATATCGAAGCGCTGCTCAAGGGCTATGAGCCGCCGCACAGCCCGCTCGCGTGGCTTGACGCGCGCCGCAGCGCGGCGCTCGAGCGCGCCAACGCGCTGACGGTGCCGACCACGCGCGACGAAGAATGGCGCTTTACCGACATCTCGCCCCTCATCAAGTTGCCGTTTCAGCCGGCGACGGACGTGCCGCAGCTCGCGCTCACCGATGTTTCGCGCTACCTCGTCAGTGAAGCGGCCGCACGGCTGGTATTCGTCGACGGGCTGTTTGCCCCCGAATTGTCGGAGACCGAAGCTCTGCCTGCCGGCGTGCGGGTGTCGAACCTCGCCGAGGGCCTGAAATACGACAGCGCGCTGATCGAGCGGCATCTTGCACGTCACGTGCGGTTCGATGACAACGTGTTCGCTGCGCTCAATACCTGTCACCTGCGCGATGGGGCGCTGGTCAGGGTCGCAAAAGATCAGGTCCATGCCGCGCCGGTGCACCTGTTGTTCGTTTCGACCCGCCCGGAAATTGCGGCCTATCCGCGCTGCCTGGTGATCGCCGAGGCCGGGTCCGGCTGCACCGTGATCGAGGACTATGTCGCTTTGAGCGACGGCGTCTATTTCAACAATGCGGTAACCGAGATCGCGGTGGCGGCCAATGCGCGCGTGCGGCATGTGAAGCTTCAGCGCGAAAGCCTGGCGAGCTTCCATATCGCCAACTGCGCTGTTTCGCTGGCCAAGGATGCGGCTTACGCTTCGCATACGGTGACCTTGGGCGCGCGCCTGTCGCGCCATAACCTGAACGTCGTACAGGACGGCGAGGGCGCCGACGCGAGAATCGATGGACTGGCGCTGATTTCCGGGCGGCAGCTCGCCGATACCCACACCCTGCTGGACCACGCGAAGCCGAACGGGAAGA
>MERI01000082.1:0-4358 GCA_001772005.1 Betaproteobacteria bacterium RIFCSPLOWO2_12_FULL_62_58
TTATTTCGATGGCGGCTATACGCTCACCGACGCGGCCACGGCGCTGGTCGATGCGGGCATCGTCGCGCAGCTTGCCGGGGGTGCGGACAACAAGCACTTCGTGGACTGGATGGCGCTCAATCTGGTGGATGCCTTGCCCGATGCTTCAACCGAGGCGGTGCTGATCGAATTCATCACCAGTGGGCAGTTTACGCAGGCGACTTTTCTGGCGACGCTGGCCGCGCATCAGATCAATCAGGATCACATCGGGCTGGTGGGCTTGCAGGACCACGGGATGGAGTTCGTCTGAGGAACGCTCCCGCACTTGTATGGGCGGCGCAGCCTGACTTGAACTAGGCCGATTACGCCGACCTCATCGCCAACGGCATCCGCTATGCGCTGCGGGTGGCGTGAGGGCCGCCGATCGAGAGCGGCGGCTGGTGCGGATCGGCCTCGACGGTGCCGCAGGCGTGTAGGCGCATGAACGCTTCCATGCGGGCCGCGAGCCAAATTGGGGCCTCCTGCATCGGGAAATGCCCGCAGTTGGGAATGACTTCGAGCGTCGCATTCGGTAGCCACGAGAGCAGCGTGCGGCGCATCAGGTCCGGAGGATAGCCGGCGTCGTGCTCGCCGGCGAGAACCAGGAATGGCGTCGCCGAGCCGTGCAGCATTTCCGAGAAATCCGTGTCCATCGCCAGCGTCAGGTAACCGAGATAGGCGGCGCGCGTCATCGACTGGCGGGCGGTCCGAGTCATCCAGTCGCGCCAAACCGCTGACAGCCGGTTGCCGGTCATCAGGTCGAGCGCGATCCGGATATTTTCGTCTTTGTCCGCACCGCCGAGCATAAAGTCGCGCGTTGCCGGTTCGGGCTTCAATCCACAAGCGGGAGCGGGCGTAACCGCAACTACGCTTTTCACCCTGTCCCCCGCATCCACCACGAGACGCTGCGCGAGCATGCCGCCAAATGAATGCCCAACCAGGTGGAAGCGCGGCCATTTGAGATAGTCGGCGAGCGCAAGGACATCGCCGATCAGTTCAGGAAACGAATAATCGCCCTCGATGCCGCGCGAGCGGCCAAAGCCGCGGTAGTCGGGAAAGGCGTAGCTGAACGCCGTGCCGTCCAGGCAATGGAGCAAGGGGCCGTAAAATGCGAAGTCGTTAGGCACGCCCGGCAGCACCAGCACTCGCTCCGGCCCATCGCCGCACCGCTCGTACCCGAGAAGCGGCGGGTTCATGCCGCGAGATTAAGCTGCGCGATCAGTTCGGCCGCGTTATGGACGGCGAGCTTGTCGTGTATGGCCTGAGTCTGGTTTCGCACGGTCTGCGGGGCAGTGCCCAGCACCCGCGCGATCTCCTTGTGGCTCAACCCCCGCGCCAGGTAGCGCGCGACAGCCTGCTCGCGCGGGCTGAGCGCATCGGCGGCGTTGCGCCTGCGCGCCTTCAGAAACATCATATCTGTCACGCAGACGCAACGAACCACGATAGCCTTCCCGGCGTAGCAGCCACCGTCCGTGGTCAGTGCGTACCATAGTTCTTGTGGAAGGGCGCTTTCATTCCAGGCAGGCCACTCGTTTTGGAGAAGAGCGGTGAAAGCCGCCTCGGTATGGTACAGCGCGCCCTTCGCATCCACGATCGCCATTGGTCCATCGACTTGCATACTGCGCAAACGCTCCATGTGCAGCACACGGTTGATTCTCAGCGCTTCACGCAAGTGCGGACAAATGATCGCGGCCAGCTGCCGGTCGCGTTCCGTGTACTGGTTGTCCGCATTTGCCCGATAGAGCGACACCCAGTAGGCGTAGCCGGTGTCCTGGTTTATCTCGCTGCTGATTATGGCGTTCTGGTGACCGAAGCGTGCCACGTAATCCCGTATAGCTGATCTGTCGCGACCGCGAAGCATAGTCGGCGAGTGAAACGCCATGGTTGTTGCCCGGTGCGGTCGCACCGCAAAGGATATCGTGTCCTGGTGCTTGACGTGCTCGTGCTCGGAGATGATCTCGCGCGGCTCGTTGTGCAGGTGAACGCTATTCCAATCGAGCCCGTCTGGGGAATAGCGGCCGGTTCCCCATATCGCCGAGTCAAACGACACAGCCGACTTGAGCAGGTTGAGCGCCTTGTCCTGGAATTCCCCCGACAGCGTTTCACGGCTCGCGCTGTAAAGCGCGAGCAGCAACTGGCTCAGTTCCACGCTCTCCCACCCCCCTGCTGGCGTCGCCTAGTTTTTGGTGGCGGCTTTGGATTTTTGTCTAGCATACCAAAAATAGTGCATTTGCACTATTTCCCTCGCTCGTCCTGCGTTCCAGGATGTAGCCTATGTTTGGGTGACAGGCGGATTTCGAAACGGGCGTCGAAATGAATTCATCCGGCCTTGAAAAGAATCGGGTCGGGGTGCATAGCGAAAATAAAGTCGTGAAAAACGCGAAGCCAACTCCTCGCTTGCCGTCTCTGAACGCAATCCGTGCGTTTGAAGCAGTGGGCCGGCTACTGAGCTTCCGTCGCGCCGCGAACGAGTTGCATGTCACCACATCAGCCGTCAGCCATCAGATCAAGGCGCTCGAAAATTATTTCGGCATGCCGCTGGTGCGCATGGTCAATCGTCAGATCGCGTTGACCGCCGCCGGAGAAAAATACTTCCGGCAAATTTCCCAGGGCCTGACGCAGCTATCGCTGGCCTCAAGCAGCTTGCTGCGGGCGAAGGGCGCGCGAATTCTTAGAGTAACGATGGCGCCCACACTGGCAACCTGGTGGCTGATTCCAAAGCTTGAGAGCTTTCTGGGCGCGTTTCCGGATATTTCCCTGGAGGTGTCGGCCACGACCGTGAAGAGGGACTTCGCACTCGGTCAGTTTGACGTTGCGATTCGATATTCACGCCGCATTCAAAATGGCCTTCACGCGACGGCGATAGGAAAAAATGAGGTCTTTCCGGTTTGCAGCCCGCTTTTGATGGAAGGCTCGTTTCCGCTTGGCACGGCGGCCGATTTGCGGCACCACACCCTGATCAGCACCAGGGATGAGCTGTTCGTCGAAGAACCGATTGCCAACTGGAATGGCTGGCTGACAGCGGCGCACCATCCGGCCATACCCGGAGCGCGGCAGATCTATCTCAGCCCCCGGGGCCTGATGCTTCAGGCTGTCGCCCAAGGATTGGGGGTTGGGCTTGCGAGAACGCTCCTGGCGGCCGAAGCCATGGCCGCCGGGCAGCTTGTTTGCCCGTTCGGACCGGCTCTACCGTTGTCAGCGAACTACCATGTCGTGTGCCCCGAAAGCAGCGCAAAGAATCCGGACATTGTTGCCTTCCGCGATTGGGTGCTCGCCGAGGCAAAGGCAAGCGCCGCGCTCATCAATGTTCCGGAAGCTTAACGGCCCGGCGCTCCTCTTTCTTCACCCAGCATGAAGCCCGGACACCCCAGAATGCATCTCGGTTGTAAACAGAATGCCTGCAACCTGTACGGCGCCGCCTATCTGCGTGTCGCCCGCAACGTCGTGTTTAGTTTAAGTACAGGCTCGTCAAGAAAAAATCTTTTGCAGGCGATGCGTCGAGCCTCTATATTCGCGTGGCCTGATAAAACAACCAAGCGCAGGCACGGACGCATCAAGTGTAAGAACGGCATCAGAAGAAAGACCAACATAACCCGGCGGAGTCAAAGCCGTCTGCCTCAATAAACGTAAAGGGGAGTCTCGTAATGGCAACCTATAACTGGTCCTCGTTAGCAAACGGCCAAGTGGTCAGCTTCAACCCGGGCGTCGATATACTCAATTTCGACGACTCATCTATTTCCGGCAGCACGCTCATCGTGGCGCTCGCTTCTTCCGTCCAGACGAAGCTCACTGTGTCAGGCAAGACAGTGACGTTCTCTGTTGCGATCGGGGCCTTTACAACCACCAACGTTACCTTTGCCAATGGCAGCCTGTTCGTCGTTGGAGACAATACGACGAACACATCAGCCGATGACCAGGCCAATACGTTGATCGGCGGAACAGGCAACGATTTTCTTATTGGCAGGGGTGGTAATGATTCCTTATTCGGCGGCGACGGAAACGACAAGCTTGCCGGCGAGCTTGGCAACTTGGGCGGTAACAATACGCTGAACGGTGGAGCAGGTACGGATACCGCGCTTTATGGCACCGACCAACCAGCGGTGATCGTCAATCTCGCAACCGGCATAGCGACGAGCTCCCTCGGCACAGACGTACTGATCAGCATCGAAAACGTCGTGAGCACTGATTTTGCGGACACCCTGATCGGCAATGCGGAGGCGAATTCGCTCAACGGTCGGGGCGGAAACGATTCGCTAGTCGGCGCGGCGGGTAACGACAGTCTCGATGGTGGCAGCGGCAACGATACGCTGAATGGAGGCTCCGGGAATGACACCCTCAAT
>MERI01000082.1:4367-8637 GCA_001772005.1 Betaproteobacteria bacterium RIFCSPLOWO2_12_FULL_62_58
CCTCAATGGGGGCGCCGGGGGTTTCGATGTAGCAAATTACTCGGGAGCAAGCGGTCCACTCACAGTAAACCTTGCAACCGGCACGAAAACGGGCGGCGATGGCAGCATCGACACCCTCTTGAACATCGAACAGGTTTGGGGGGGCGCCTTCAATGATGTGCTGATCGGTGACGGCAACAACAATCTGCTGCGCGGCAATCTTGGGGACGACACGCTCGACGGCGGCGCAGGCACGGACACGGCGGATTACTCACAGGCGAGCGGGTCAGTCACGGTGAACCTTGCCACGGGTACGGCGAGCGGTGCTGACGGCAACGATACGCTGGTGAGCATCGAAAGCGTATTCGGCACCGCCGGCAATGACGTCTTCATCGGCGGCGATCCCGCACACGCGCCTGACCTTCTGGGAAACGGCACGAACGAGATTTTCCGCCCTGGAGGCGGCAACGACACCATCACGGGCGCGACGGGCAATGGTGTCGCCACCCGTGTGGATTATTCCAACAGCACCAGCGCGATCACGGTCAATCTCGGCACGGGCACCGCCAGCGATGGCTTCGGCGGCACCGATACGCTGGTGCGTGTCGATCACGTTTTCGGTGGTTCCGCTAACGACGTGCTGAACGGCGGCAGCCTGGAGCGTTCAACCAATGGTGGATTTTTCGAGGTGTTCCGCGGCAACTCGGGGAATGACACCCTCAACGGCGCCGGCACCGATACCGTGCTGGGCGCTGCGGGCGCCGACCGGGCGAACTACGGCAACTCGCCTGCCGCGGTGATCGTGAACCTCGGCGCAACGCCCTACGTAGCGGGTAGCGACACTGTCCCGGGAGGCGCGGCGCGCGATGGCTTTGGGTTCACCGATACCCTGCTCAATATCGACCAAGTAACAGGATCGGCATTCAACGACACGCTGGTGGGCGGCGCTGACAATCATCGCCTGATTGGCGATGCGGGCAATGACACGCTGGTGGGTGCGGCGTACGGTGTTGAAGCTTCGTATCAGACCGCCACGTCGGCGGTCATTGCGAGCCTTGCCGCCGGCACGGCGAGCGATGGATTAGGCGGTACCGACACGCTGGTGAACATAACGGACCTGCGCGGTTCCGACTTCGACGACACGCTCACCGGCAATAGCGCTGACAATCGTCTCGCCGGGGAAGCCGGCGCGGACACCATTGACGGCGGAGCGGGCATTGATTTTGCGAGCTATAACGGCGTGCCGCTCGCCAATGGTGGTGTCAATGCTTTCATCGAGAACGGCGCGGGCATGGTGAACGACGGTTTCGGCTCCGCCGACACGCTCAGCAACATCGAGGGACTGATCGGCACGTATGCCAACGATACGCTGGCTGGGGGTTTGGGCGATCAGTGGTTCATCGCCCGCGGCGGCAGCGACACGATCAGCGGGGGCGCGGGCAACGATTGGGTGAGCTACACCGAAGATCCGGCCGGGGTGACAATAAACCTTGGCACCGGCACGGCGAGCGACGGGTGGGGCGGCATCTGGGGGTTTGGCGGCACCGACACGCTGATCTCGATCGAAAACGCCGAGGGTTCCGACTTCTCGGACACGCTCATCGGCAGTGACGGAGCGAACGAACTGCGCGGGCGTGATGGCAACGACACGCTCACGGGCGGCGCGGGAGACGACACACTGAACGGCGGTGCGGGCACGGACACCGCGGTCTACAGCGGCAACCGCGCCGCCTATACGATCAACGCGATTGCTTACGGCTACACCGTCTCCGGCTCCGAGGGCACGGACACGCTCGTTGCGGTCGAGAACGCGCAGTTCGCGGACATGAATGTGGCCCTCGACGTTACCACTGCCCCGGACGAGGTGATTCTCGGCACGGCTGGAAACGATACACTGGTTGGGGGCGACACCAACGATTTCCTCTCCGGCGAGGGCGGCGATGACACTCTCATCGGCAACGGCGGCGACGACACGCTCGATGGCGGTTCGGGCGCGGATCGCATGGAGGGTGGCAACGGCAACGACACCTACTACGTCGATAATGTAAAAGACGTGGTGGTGGAGACCTCCAACGGGCAGACGATCTCACTGGCGAGCGCCGCGGATGAGTCTGCTGCGCTCAATGTGGCGCCGAACGCGCTGGAGGGGTTCACCGATACGGTGATTGCGGCGATCGACTACAGCTTGGCGAATCTCGCCTACGTGGAGAATCTCACGCTGAATGCGGCGGGCACGGCCACTCTCGGCACCGGCAACGCGCTCGATAACGTGCTCACCGGCAATGCGCTTAACAACACGTTCAGCGGTCTTGGCGGCAACGACACGGTTGAGGGCGGCGGCGGCGCGGATACCTCGATCTACAGCGGCAAGCGTTCGGACTACGCGATCACCAAGACCGCCTCCGGCCACACCGTGTCAGGCTCGGAGGGCAACGATACGCTCAGCAACATCGAGCGGCTGCAATTCTCCGACGCCTCGCTCGCCTTTGACATGGGGGTGAGCGAGGCCGGGGGCAAGACCGCGCTCTTGCTGGGGGCCTGTCTGGGTGCGAACGGCCTGAGCAACAAGACCGTCGTGGGTGGGATTCTGGATTATTTCGATGGCGGCTATACGCTCACCGACGCGGCCACGGCGCTGGTCGATGCGGGCATCGTCGCGCAGCTTGCCGGGGGCGCGGACAACCAGCACTTCGTGGATTGGATGGCGCTCAACCTGGTGGATGCCTTGCCCGATGCTTCAACCGAGGCGGTGCTGATCGACTTTATCACCAGCGGGCAGTTTACGCAGGCCACTTTTCTGGCGGCGCTGGCCGCGCATCAGATCAATCAGGATCACATCGGGCTCGTAGGGTTACAGCAGAGCGGGATGGAATTCGTTTGACGGGGCGTCAAATATGCCGATGTCGCACCGGTATCAAACGCAATAATGCAAGTCTGACCTCATTACCTATCACTAAAGCCTGTTGCCAGGGGCAGCAAATGCGATATTCCAATCCCGGCATATTTTCATTTTACCGCGTGTTCGAGGCAACCCATGAGCACCGATAGCGTTACGCCTGTGGTTAGCGGCAGCCTGACCACCGTTCTGATGAATGTAAATGCCGCGGCGCAAGACGCCGCGGCGGTCTCGGGTTGGCGCATGCTCGACGGCAGCGAGCTTGGCGTCAGCACTTCGCTGCTCAACAATGGTATCTACACCAATGCCAACGCGCAGGCGGTCGTGGCGGTCGCGGACTACAACGGCCACCGCACCCTCGCCATCGGTTTTCAAGGCAGCAACGACGCCGAGGACTGGCGTGAGAACTTCCAGAACATCAACAGCCATTACTCCCTGTACGCGTCGCTGATTGCGGGTATCAGCACCGCGGTGCGGGAAGGAAACTACGACCTCGTCCTCGTGACCGGACACAGTCTCGGCGGCGCCATGGCGCAGATGTTCATGGCCGATTACGCAGACATCGCGCCGGCCTATGCGATCACCACCGGTGCGCCAGGCTATCTGCAATCCGGGCCCACCGCCGACGGCCGAATCATCAACTACCAGATCAGCGATGATCCCGTCATCGTGCTCGCTGACAACCGCGCCGAGGTCGGACAGATTCTTGGCTCGTTGGATGCGGCTACTTTGACCGAGCTGACCACCGCGGTGGGGACCGAGATCGGCTTTCCGGCCGACGTGCTCACCTCTTCGGTGCCGTTCATGACGCAGAACTATTACGACCACGGCACGAACCTGATCCTCCCGGCGCCCGGCCACCCGAGCCTCGCGCCGGCGGTGGAGTCGCTCCTGACCTCCGTGAACGTCGATGCCCACGACCTTGCCACCTACAGCGCCAACATCGGGCTGGTGAACGCCAACCCATTCGACCTTGACGTGGGCAGTCGGGGCATGGACGGCAACGACGCTCTGTTCGGCATTACGGGCAACGAAACGATCGATGGCAGCGCAGGCACCGACATCCTTTACCTGCATGACAACCGAGCCGATTTCTCGGTCGTCAAGACGACAGTCGGCTTCACCGTCACGAGTCTAAACAGCGGCACCGATTCACTCATGAATATCGAGCGCTTGCAATTTTCCGACAAGTCGCTGGCCGTGGACATGGGGGTGAGCGAGGCCGGGGGCAAGACCGCGCTCTTGCTGGGCGCCTGCCTGGGCTCAAGCGGCCTGAGCAACCAGACCGTCGTGGGTGCGATTCTGGGTTATTTCGATGGCGGCTATACGCTCACCGACGCGGCCACGGCGCTGGTCGATGCGGGCATCGTCGCGCAGCTTGCCGGGGGTGCGGAC
>MERI01000082.1:8645-15587 GCA_001772005.1 Betaproteobacteria bacterium RIFCSPLOWO2_12_FULL_62_58
TGATCGAATTTATCACCAGTGGGCAGTTTACGCAGGCCACTTTTCTGGCGACGCTGGCCGCACATCAGATCAATCAGGATCACATCGGGCTGGTGGGCTTGCAGGACAACGGGATGGAGTTCGTCTGACAGGCGCGCCCGAAAGAGTTCACGCGGCTTGTCATTCCCGAGCAGTCGGGAATCCATTGGATGGTTCACGCAAGATGACGCGCCGTATAGGTTTCCGTTTTCACGGGAACGACACACCTTCTGAGCCATGATCGTACGCACATTTCCGCTTAAGGTAGCGCCCTTGGGGGCGGGAATCGATTGCGTGGTTCGACTATCCCGCAGTCGGATCAGGGGTGAGCGTGTTTCGCGAAGTCCCCGCTTTCATGAGTTCCTTCAGGCAAGATTGAAGCTGGACCTCCCAGCCGGGCATCTCGATCCCGAAGACCCGCTTGATCCTGTCCTTGCTGGTGGCGCAGTTGAGCGGTCTTGCCGCGGGAAGTGGATATTCCGCCGTCGTGATCGGCCGCAGGCTGGCCCAGCCGGTGTTCTCGCGCGAGATTTCGCGCGCCATTTCGAGAATCCGTTTCGCGAAGTCGAAGCGGGACGCGTACCCGTTTGCGGAAAGATGGTAGATGCCCTTTTCCTCCTTGGGTTGCCTGATCTTGCAGAGCAGTTCGGCAGTCGACTCGGCAAGCGTCCGCGCCCAGGTCGGGGAGCCGATCTGATCATCCACGACAGCGAGTTCTTTTCGTTCCCGGGCGAGCCGCAGCATCGTCAGCACAAAGTTGGTGCCGCGGGCGCTGTAAATCCAGCTCGCTCTCAGTATCAAGTGCGCGCAGCCGGAAGTGGCGATAGCGCGCTCACCTTCCAGTTTTGACGTTCCATAAATGTTGAGCGGGTTCGGCGCATCCTCCTCCACGTAAGGGGTCGGGCGGGCGCCGTCGAACACGTAGTCTGTCGAATAGTGGACGAGCAGGGCATCGATGCGTCTTGCTTCCTCCGCCATCACGCCGGGCGCGACAGCATTCACGTGCATCGCCAGATCGGGTTCGGATTCGGCTTTGTCGACCGTGGTGTAGCCCGCGGCGTTGACGATGATGTCGGGTGATGCGTCACGGATTACCCTCCGGATGGAGTCAGAGTCGACGAGGTCCAACCGTGTCCGGTCGAGCGCGATGACGCGGCCGAGCGGCGCGAGCGTGCGCTGCAACTCCCAACCGACCTGGCCGGTCCTGCCGGTCAAAAGTATGGTTGTCACGGAAAAACCTCGGCCTTACCGAAAGGCGGCCCCTGTCGGTCCTTGCCCGAAAGTATGGGCCCGTTTTGCAAAGGCCAGCGGATGTCCAGCTCAGGATCGTTCCAGGCGATGCAGCGCTCGAACTGCGGCGCCCAATAATCCGTCGTCTTGTATTGAACCTCTGCGACGCTGCTTGTTACCAGAAATCCGTGCGCGAAGCCGGGGGGAACCCACAGCATGTATTTGTTCTTATCGGAAAGGACATGGGCTGTCCACTTGCCGAAGGTGGGCGAACTTCTGCGGATATCCACGGCGACGTCATACACCTCGCCGACGGTGACACGGACCAGTTTCCCTTGCGGCTGCTGGATCTGGTAGTGCAGCCCGCGCAGGACGTTCCTGACTGACCGCGAGTGGTTGTCCTGAACGAAGCGCGCATTGATGCCGGTTTTTTCGGCGAACTCGCGCTCGTTGTAGCTTTCGTAGAAAAAGCCGCGTTCGTCGCCGAATACTTCCGGCTCGAGGATGAGGACGTCGGGAATGCTGGTCTTGATGATATCCATGACCGGCCTACTCGTATAACACGCCTTTCAAGTACTGCGCGTAAGCGTTGTCGCCGATCGAGGAAGCGATGGTTTCGAGCTGGCCGGCGCTGATGTAGCCCATGCGATAGGCGATCTCTTCCGGGCACGCGACTTTCAGTCCCTGGCGCTTCTCGATGGTCTCGATGAACATCGATGCTTCAAGCAGCGATTCGTGGGTACCGGTGTCGAGCCAGGCGATGCCGCGGCCCACCAGGACCACATTGAGTTCGCCGCGGCGCAGGTATTCATTGTTGACGTCGGTGATTTCGAGTTCGCCGCGCGCGGACGGTTTCAGGGCGCGGGAGATATCGATGACTTTATTGTCATAAACGAAAAAACCGGTGACCGCGTATTTCGATCTGGGGTGCTTGGGTTTTTCCTCGATCGAGATCACCTTTCGGTTCTTGTCGAATTCGACTACTCCGGAGCGTTCCGGATCGTGCACCTGGTAGGCGAAGATCGTTGCGCCGTTCGTCTTTTCAGTTGCGGCCTGCATATCGCGAGTCAGGTCATGACCGTAAAAGATGTTGTCGCCGAGAATCAGCGCGCACGGGTCGTTGCCGATGAAATCGGCGCCGATGATAAAAGCCTGCGGGATACCCTCGGGGGCGGGTTGCACGGCATACGACAGATTGATGCCCCAGCGCCGTCCGTCGCCGAGCAATCGCTCGAAGCGCGGGGTGTCGTGCGGTGTGGATATGAGCAGCATGTCGCGTATGCCGGCCAGCATCAACGTCGACAATGGGTAGTACACCATCGGCTTGTCGTAGACCGGCAGCAACTGCTTCGATACCACTTGTGTCGCGGGATAAAGCCGGGTACCCGAGCCGCCGGCGAGGATGATGCCTTTCATGGTAATGGGTGATGGGTAATAGGTGATGGGTAATCACCCATTACCAGATCGTCTCGGCGCCCAGCGCATTGCAGGCCGGATCAGAGGTGACGAGAACCATGTGCTCCAGCGTTGCCTGAGCGACCAGCATCCGGTCAAAGGGATCGCGGTGCCTGCGATCGAGTAAGCCCGCTCTAAGCGCGTGGACAAGGGTAATCGGCAGTACGCGCAACCGCGCCTCCTCGACCAAGGCCGGCAGCTTGGGCAAGACGCGTTCCGCGCCGGGGAGTTTACCGAGCTGGAGCTTGGTCGCCAGCTCCCAACCTGAGGCGGGACTCACCCAAACTGTGTTGCGGGGATTCTTGATGACGGCAAGCGCCTGAGCGGACAGCCGGTCATCATCGGTGAGCCACCAAAGAAGCGCGTGGGTATCGAGTAAAGCCTTCATTTTTCCCACGCGTCGAGTTCTTCGCGCGGCAGCGGCTCGAAAAAGCTCTCCGGCACCCGCCAGCCCTTGAGCACCCCTGGCTTGCGTTCCTGCGCTTCGTCCAGCGGAACCAGTTTCGCGCACGGCTTGCCGGCTTTCGCCAGCACGATTTCCTCTCCCTTGCGCACGCGATCGAGAAGTTTTGACAGGTTGGTCTTGGCGGTGTGAACGTTTACGACGGTAACCATACGAGACTTAGTCCATGAACTTAGCTAAGTATGGTGAGTAGCGGGCGCAGAGTCAAGGCTAGGAGTTTGTCGGACTTGGCCCCGACAAACTCCTAATGCAAAACCGGCGCCAGGAAAATTGCAAGAGAGGATGACGGATATGAGAATTCACTCTTGTCTTTCTTCATATTCGGCTGCTTCGGGTGGGTTTTCTTCCGAATGGTCAGCCGGTTTTGTTGTTAGCAGCCTGTCGGACTGGTAAGTTCGACAGGCTGCTAGAGAGTGCGGGAACTCGGGAATAGAGAATTGGGCAACGGCGCCATTTTCTACTCCCCATTTCCTATTTTCCGGCTTCCGTAGTTGAGATCGATCCAGTTCCGATATGCGCCGCTGGTCACGTTTTGCACCCAGTCCATATGGTCGAGATACCATTGCACCGTCTTTCGGACACCGGTTTCAAACCGCTCTCCGGGCTTCCAACCGAATTCGGCCGCCATTTTCCCGGCGTCCATCGCGTAGCGCCGATCGTGCCCCGGCCGGTCCCGGACAAAAGTAACGAGTGATGAGTAACGGGCAATGGGTGAGGGGTTATGGGTTATGGGTAACGAGCGTAGCGGACGGAGTTCGTCAAGGATAGTGCAGATGGTCTTGACGACTTCGAGGTTGGTTTTTTCGCTGTTGCCGCCGACGTTGTAGGTTTCTCCCGGCCGCCCCTTATGCAGCACCAGGCGCACGGCGGCGCAGTGGTCGCCGACATAGAGCCAGTCGCGCACATTGAGCCCGTCACCGTAGACCGGCAGTGGCCTTCCCTGTACGGCATTAACGATCATCAGCGGGATCAGTTTTTCCGGGAACTGGAACGGTCCGTAGTTATTCGAGCAGTTGGTCGTCAGCGTCGGCAACCCGTAGGTGTGATGGTAGGCCCGCACCAGGTGGTCAGACGCTGCCTTCGACGCCGCGTAGGGACTGTTCGGGGCATAGGGCGTGTTCTCGGTGAACGCCGGATCATCAGGTCCCAGCGAGCCATAGACTTCGTCGGTCGACACGTGCAGAAAACGGAAGCGGCTCTTCTCCGGTTCGGCCAGCGATGACCAATAGGCGCGTGCTTCCTCCAGCAGGCTGAACGTGCCGGTGACATTGGTTTGAACGAACTCGGCTGGTGCGTGGATCGAGCGATCGACATGGCTTTCCGCCGCAAAGTGCACGATCGCGGACGGGCGGTGTTCCGCCAGCAACCGTGCCACCCGCGCGCGGTCGCAGATGTCGCCTTTGACGAAAACATGCCGCGGGTCATGTTTCAGGTTCGACAAATTGCCGAGGTTGCCGGCGTAGGTGAGCTTGTCCAGATTGACGATCGGCGAGCTTTCGACGGCGATCCAGTCGAGGACGAAATTTGCGCCGATGAATCCGGCGCCACCGGTAACCAGAATGTTGCTCACGCCGCGCACCTGTTCGGTGAAATGGCCATATTCTATGCGCAACAGGCATTTACGTGTAGGCTGTGATCCTGGTATTGAGACAGGTTCACGCAGGCATCGCACGGCGCAATTCACAACAACAGCGATGAAATCAATCCTGCTGGTCAAGACGTCGTCGCTCGGGGACGTGGTGCACAATCTGCCTGTCGTCGGCGACATCCGTTCCGCGTATCCCGATGCCGTGATCGACTGGGTGGTGGAGGAGGGATTTGCTGCGATTCCGCCTCTGCACCCGGCGGTGCGCAGCGTGTTGCCGGTCGCGATCCGGCGCTGGCGGTCGCTGTTGTGGCGGCGCCGGACTCATGGTGAAGTCCGCACCTTTCTGCGGCGGCTGCGCGCGCAGGCCTACGACGCCGTGGTCGATACCCAGGGACTGCTGAAAAGCGCGCTGATCGCGCGCGCCGCGCACGGCGAGCGCTTTGGCCTCGATTGGGAAAGTGCGCGCGAGCCGCTGGCGCTGCTTTACGATCGAACCTTCAGCGTGCCGTGGACGCTGCACGCGGTGGAAAGAAACCGCGCGCTCGCCGCGCAAGCATTGGGCTACGCTCTGTCCCCGCAGGTAAGCTACGGCATCCGCGCCGTGCCGGTGAAATTTTCCTGGCTTCCCGCGGCGCCTTACGTGGTGCTGCTGCATGCGACCAGCGCCGAGCGCAAGCTGTGGCCGGAAGCGCGCTGGGTCGAGCTCGGCGGACGGTTTTCGCTGGGCGGCGCGTGCTGCGTGTTGCCGTGGGGTAATGCCGCCGAGCGCGACCGCAGCGAGCGGCTGGCTGGGCAATTGGCTAGGGCCGTTATCCCTCCCGCGTTGCGGCTGGATGAAGCGGCGGGGCTGCTGGCCGGTGCGCAGGCCGTGATGGGCGTGGACACCGGGCTCACCCACCTCGCGGCGGCGCTCGGCGTAGCCACGGTCGGCATCTACTGCGCAACCGACCCGGCGGCGACCGGCATTTATGGCTGCGAGCGCGCGGTAAATCTCGGCGGCATCGGCGCTCCGCCAACGGTCGACGCAGTGAACGCCGCGCTGCCGAAGTTGCTCGGCCCATTACCCATTACCCATTGCCCATTACCGGTTTGCTGATGCGTTTCATCTACACGTTGCTGGTCTACGCGCTGCTGCCGCGCGCGCTGTGGCACTTGTTGTGGCGCGCGCGCCGGCAGCCGGCCTATCTTGAGCACATTCCCGAGCGCTTCGGCTATTACCGGCAGCCGGCGGAGCAGCCGCTGATCTGGGTCCACGCGGTGTCGGTCGGTGAGACCCGTGCGGCGGAGCCGCTGATACGCGCCCTGCAGCGCGAATATCCGCAGCACCGCATCCTCCTTACCCACATGACGCCGACCGGCAGGGAAGCCGGGGAAGCCCTGTATGGCGACACGGTGCTGCGCTGCTACCTGCCGTACGATTATCCGGGCGCGGTAGCGCACTTTCTCGATCATTTCCGCCCGCGGGTCGGAGTACTGATGGAAACGGAGGTCTGGTCCAATCTCATTCACGCCTGCCGCGAGCGGCGGATACCGCTTTACCTGGTGAACGCGCGGCTGTCGGAGAAGTCATTCGAGAAATATCGCCGCTTCGCCGAACTCACGCGCGCGAGCCTGGGCGAATTGACTGCCGTCGCCGCGCAAACCGCGGACGACGCGCAGCGCCTGGCTGCGTTGGGCGCAGAGAACGCGGTGATCGCCGGCAATCTCAAGTTCGACATCGAGTTGCCGGTGGCACAGCTCAAGCTGGGGGAGGCATGGCGCAGGCGCTATGGGGAAAGCCGCCCGGTGCTGCTTGCCGCCAGCACGCGCGACGGCGAGGAGGATCTGCTGTTAAGCCGCCTCGGTGCGCTTGAGGCGCCGTTTGCGTTGCTGGTCATCGTGCCGCGCCATCCGCAGCGTTTCGACGCGGTCGCCGCGCTGATCGAGCGGCACGGCATCCGTTATCAGCGCCGGAGCCGCGAAGAGCCGGTTGCGCCCGACACCCGCGTCGTGCTCGGCGACAGCATGGGAGAGATGTTCGCCTACTATGCGGCGTGCGACGTCGCGTTCATTGGCGGCAGCCTGCTGCCGTTCGGCGGACAGAACCTGATCGAGGCATGCGCCGCGGGCAAGCCGGTGCTGTTCGGGCCGCATACCTACAACTTTGCCGAGGCGGCCGAGGGCGCGATTGCGGCGGGCGCCGCGCTGC
>MERI01000083.1 GCA_001772005.1 Betaproteobacteria bacterium RIFCSPLOWO2_12_FULL_62_58
CGATCTCGATGAGGAAGCGTTGAAGCAGGTGCCGGGCAAGCCCTATGCGCTGCGCAAACTGCGGCAGCCGGCGGACGAGAGCGGCGGAATCTGACGCGGTTGATGGCTTTCGAGGGAGAAGCCGCAGCGCAGCAAGGGTTAGCGCCGGATGCCGCGAGGCGGGCGGCTACGTCCGCAGCCGCACCACGGCTTCGCCGCCTTCGAGTTCGATGTGGGCGCCGAAGCGGGCGCTGCGCCCGGCGATATTGGCGAGCGCGTCCTGCTCGTTTCTCATCGCGCACAACACGGTTTCGTTGCGGTCATTGTGCCGCACGAACTGAAAAGCGACTTTCTCGATGTCCCGGTCCTCGAGGGTAAGGCGCGCGATCATGCCGACCCAGTCGCCGTGCTTCCTGCCGCCATGGCCGGTGTGAAACGAGAAGCTGCCGAGCCCGTAGAAAATCGGCTTGCCTTTGTAGATTTCCACCGGCAGCGAGTAGTGCGGTCCGTGACCGATGACGATGTCGGCGCCGGTGTCGATCGCGGCGTGGGCGATTTCGGTCATGTACTGCAATACGTCCTCGTGGAGCCCCCAGTGATGTGAGGCGACCACAATATCCACCTGCTTCCTCAGCGCGCCGAGGTCATCCCGGTATCGCGCAAGATAATCAAGGTCGGCCCAGGTCAGGATTTCGGGAGGTACGCCGGGTCGGTTTGCCGGCGGCACCTCCGGCCGCGTCTTGTGCAACGGCAGCTGATAGGCGGTGTGGCCTCGGATTACCGCAACGCCCGCCGAGTGCTCGCCCGCTTCGTGATTGGTCGGCCAGTAAACGGAAGTGCGCTGGAGGAAACCGAATCGCAGCCCGTTGCGTTCGATTACAGCCGGCGCGCGCGCCTGTTGCCGGTTGGCGCCGGCGCCGGCGTGCGCGATGCCGAGCTTGTCGAGTTCCCGCAGGGAGGACTGGATAGCCTCTGTTCCGTAGTTGACGTTATTGGCGTTACCTACAACATGAAAGCCGGCCAGTGTCAGGGCGCGTCCCGCCGCCGGCGCCGCGTAAAAGCCTTCGTCCATCAGCGAGCGTTCCGCGGGAGGTTGATACAGGCAACATTCGAGGTTGGCAAACAGCACGTCCGCGCTTTTCAGCGTGTCCGTGACGCGCGCGAACGGCGCCAGCGGATCGGCGACGTTCATCAGATTGATGTCGCCAGTGAAGAGCATGGAACGGTGCATGGCGGCGTCCTTCTTGTCAGTTCGTGGGAAAAGGGGCCGAAAGGGGCCGGGCCGGTCGGTGATTATATCCGACGGCTTGGCTATTCACGCGGTCGAATCAGGCGCGCGTCATCAGTATCCAACGCGGCCCATCCGCCTGCTGGCGCCGATCGCACCGGGCGGCGGCAACGACAACGCGGCGCGCCTGGTCGGCAACGGGCTGGGTGAAGTCCTGGGGCAACACAGTGCAGCAGTGAAGATAGCTCTTGACAGCACACGCCGGGAGCGACAAGCTTAGCGCGGGGTCCGAATGATGGAATCCCGCCGGAGACGGTGTCGACAGCGGGGGGAGAAGGTGCCGTTTCGGAGAGCGGAAAGCAGATGTTCAAAAACATCCTGATACCGACCGATGGTTCCGAGAAATCGCAGCGCGCGGTGCGTACCGGCGTTGATCTCGCCGGGATTCACCAGGGGAAGGTCATCGGCATCCATGTCATTCCCGATTACCATCTGCTGATCGCCTACGAAGGGGCGTTCGACCCGGTGACGGAAGAACGTATCGAGGAGGAGGCGAAGACACGCGCCGAGAGTTATCTCGCCTTCGTCAGCAAAACCGCGCAAGACGCCGGCGTGCCGTGCGACACGGTGTGCGAGACCAGCGATCATCCCTACGATGCGATACTCAAGACCGCGGATGCGAAGAATTGCGACCTGATCGTGATGACTTCCCATGGACGCAAAGGACTTGCTGCCGTGCTTCTGGGCAGCGAGACGCGCAAGGTTTTGACCTACGCCAAAGTGCCCGTGCTGGTCGTGCGCTGAGTCCCGTTCCGCGATCCAGACGGGCCGGCAACGCCCGCCCGGTTCCGATCCGCCAACTGCTAGCTGGCCATATCGATTTAGTTTTTCTCACTTTTGGCCTGTAAATATTTTGGTGCAAAGCAGCAAAAAATGCTTGCGGGAGATCGTCTCCGTTGGCATAATGGTGACGTGTTGGATGCTCTCGCGAGCATCGGCATATCCTCCAAAACCTCCTCCTTTGGTGGAACCTCAGCGCAACCCTCCGGGGTTGCGCTTTTTTTTCGGCTAAAAATGTGAGTGAGTGCTCGCGTTTAGGACGTACGCACGATGTGCCCCAGGTTGTCACTCGCCTATGCGGCAATGCGAAATAATCATGTTTCGCCCAGAGCGGCCAAGAGGCCATGTCTTAGCCGAAAAGCGCACCCATTACCCAAGCCCGTCGCCAGCACCGCATAACCTGCGGCCATTGGGAGAAAGTGCTCCTGCGCCGCTGGCGGTCGACGCGCTACGTTCAACCGCGACGGCCGCGGCAGGTTGCCCAAGCAGGCGGCGGCTGATTTGTTATACTCCGCGGTCCAGCGGATCGCGGCGCAGTTTCAGCGACAGGACCGTAATCGCGGTGCACCTCACGTCAAGAGAATCATCTACGCCTTGCAGGTCATTGGCTGTCGCGCCGGGGTAGCGGGCGACAACGCTTCAGGTTGGCGGTCTTGATTCCGGAATATTGACTGCGGTCAAGGCTCATTCGTGACGAGCTGTATAGATTTACTGCGATTCGCGGCAGCCTAGGAGTTTGTCGGACTTGGCCCGGACAAACTCCTAATGCAAAACCGGCGCCAGGAAAATTGCAAGAGAACATGATAGGTATGCGAATTCACCCTCAGTTTTCTTCACGTTCGACCAGTTCGGCGGGTTTTTTCGGAATGGTCAGCCGGTTTTGCTTTTAGCAGCCTGTTCGGGCTGTTAAGTCCGACAGGCTGCTAGCCGATATCACACAGGCCGATAATGAAAATTCACGAGTATCAAGGCAAGGAAATCCTCCGCAAGTATGGTGTCGCCACGCCGCGCGGCATCCCCTGTTTCAGCGTCGACGAAGCCGTGGCGGCGGCGCAAGAACTCGGCGGCAAGGCGTGGGTGGTCAAGGCGCAAATCCACGCCGGCGGACGCGGCAAGGGCGGCGGGGTGAAGCTCGCAAAATCCCCGGCTGAGGTCGAGCAGCACGCGAGCCAGGTCCTCGGCATGCAGTTGAAGACCCATCAGACGGGGCCGGAAGGGCAGAAGGTGCGGCGGTTGCTGATCGAAGAGGGCGCGAACATCAAGAAAGAACTCTACGTCGGCATGGTCGTCGACCGCGGATCGCAGCGCGTGGTGCTGATGGCGTCCAGCGAAGGCGGGATGGACATCGAAGAAGTCGCGGCCAGGACGCCCGAGAAGATCCACAAGGTGGCGATTGACCCGATGACGGGCCTTGCCGGCACGGAAGCGGAAGATATCGCGCGCAAAATCGGCATTCCGGAAAAGGCGGTGGCGCAGGCACGCGATTTTCTCCAAGGGCTATACAAGGCGTTTGACGACACCGATGCCTCGCTTGCCGAGATCAATCCGCTGATCCTGACCGGCGAGGACAAAGTGCTGGCGCTCGACGCCAAGATGAACTTCGACGACAACGCGCTGTTCCGTCACCCTGACATCGTTGCCATGCGCGACCTCGACGAAGAAGACCCGGCCGAAATCGAGGCGTCAAAGTTCGACCTCTCGTACATCCAGCTCGATGGCGACATCGGCTGTCTCGTCAACGGCGCCGGCCTGGCGATGGCAACCATGGACATCATCAAGCTCTACGGCGGGAGCCCGGCCAACTTCCTCGATGTCGGCGGCGGCGCCTCGACCGAGAAGGTGACGGAAGCATTCAAGATCATGCTCAGGAACCCCAAGCTCAAGGCGATTCTCGTCAATATCTTCGGCGGGATCATGAAATGCGACGTGATCGCCGAGGGCGTGGTAACGGCTGCCCGGGAAGTACACCTCAAAGTGCCGCTGGTGGTGCGGCTCGAGGGCACCAATGTCGAGCTGGGCAAGAAAATTCTTGCCGAATCGAGCCTGCCTATCATTTCCGCCAACAACATGGCCGATGCGGCGGAGAAGGTAGTTGCCGCGGTAAGAAAAACAGTGAACGAGTGAATGAGTGAATGAGTGAAAGGCGGAAGCGCGACGTTCGGCTCGTTCACCCGTTTACTCGTTCACCAGGTTCAATGAACCGGAAAGCCAAGCATGTCGATCCTGATCAACAAAGATACGAAACTAATCACCCAGGGCATCACCGGAAAGACCGGGCAGTTCCACACCAAAATGGGCAAGGAATACGCCAACGGAAGGAACTGCTATGTCGCAGGCGTGACGCCGAAGAAGGGTGGCCAAAGCTTCGAGGGCATCCCGATTTTTGAGACGGTGAAAGAGGCGAAGAAAGCGACCGGCGCGACGGTATCGGTGATCTACGTGCCGCCGCCGTTCGCCGCGGCAGCGATAGAAGAAGCGGTCGATGCCGAACTCGAGCTCGTAATCTGTATCACCGAGGGCATCCCGGTGCGCGACATGATCCGCACGAAGTACAAGATGCAGAGCAGGAACACCCGGTTGATCGGTCCCAACTGCCCGGGCGTGATCACCCCCGACGAAATCAAGATCGGCATCATGCCCGGCCATATCCACAAGAAAGGGCCGGTCGGCGTCGTGTCGCGCTCGGGGACGCTGACTTACGAAGCGGTGGGGCAGTTGAGGGAAGTCGGATTGGGTCAGTCGACCTGCGTCGGCATCGGCGGCGACCCGGTCAACGGTCTCAAGCACATCGACGTCATGAGGATGTTCAACGACGATCCCCGAACCGAAGCGGTGATCATGGTGGGCGAGATCGGCGGCTCGGAGGAGGAGGCCTGCGCGCGCTGGGTCAAGGACAACATGAAGAAGCCGGTCGTCGGGTTTATCGCGGGCGTGACCGCGCCGCCCGGAAAGCGCATGGGCCATGCGGGCGCGATCATCTCCGGCGGCAAGGGCACGGCGGCTGAAAAACTCGCGGTCATGGAGGAGTGCGGGATCAAGGTCACGAGGAATCCCGCCGAAATGGGCAAGCTGCTCAGAGCTATCCTCAAATAGCCGGATTGGCATCGATTTGGAGGAACAATAATTGCAAGGCGGCAGACCCAAGCGCGGCAAAGCCATGCGCGGCAAGCCCAAAGGCCGTGCGGTTGAGCCGCGCGCGGCAGCGGAAGTGCAGGCTTTGCTCGGATCCGCGCCGCGCCGCCACGAGCTGCTGATCGAGCATTTGCACAAGATCCAGGATCGCTACGGTTGCATCTCGGCGGCGCATATCGTTGCACTGGCGCGCGAGATGAAGCTCGCAATGACCGAAGTCTACGAGGTCGCCACTTTCTATCACCACTTCGACGTCGCCAAGGAAGGCGACAAAACGCCGCCGGCACTGACGGTGCGCGTCTGCGAGTCGCTGTCGTGCGCGCTTGGCGGCGCAAATCAGCTGATCAGCGAACTGAGGCGCGCGCTGGGCGACGGGGTGCGCGTAATTCCGGCGCCGTGCCTCGGACGCTGCGAGCAGGCGCCGGTCGCAGTGATCGGCCAGAATCCGGTGGCGCAGGCGACGGTGGACAAGGTAAAGCAGCTCGCCGCGGCGAAGAAGACGAAATGCCCGGTCGGAAAGTACATCACCTACGCCGAGTACCGTAAGAGCGGAGGTTATCGCCTCGCCGCGGAGTGCCTGGCGGGCAGGCGCGACGCCGAAGCGATCATGAAAACCATGGAAAATTCGGGCCTGCGGGGGTTGGGCGGCGCGGGTTTCCCGGCAGGTCGCAAGTGGCGCATCGTGAGAAACGAGCCCGCGCCGCGGCTCATGGCGGTCAACATCGACGAAGGCGAGCCGGGGACGTTCAAAGACCGCTACTATCTCGAGCGCGATCCGCACCGCTTCCTCGAAGGCGCGATCATCGCGGCGTGGACGGTGCAGATTTCGGAAGTCTATCTCTACCTGCGCGACGAGTACGCGGGTTGCCGCGAAATCCTCGAGCGCGAGATCACGGCGCTTCAAGCCGATCCGCCCTGCCCCTTGCCGCCGATCTACCTGCGGCGCGGCGCCGGCGCCTACATCTGCGGGGAGGAGTCGGCGATGATCGAATCGATCGAGGGCAAGCGCGGCATGCCGCGGCTGCGGCCGCCGTATGTGGCGCAAGTGGGCCTCTTCGGCTACCCCACGCTCGAGCACAACATGGAAACGCTCCATTGGGTGCGTGAGATACTGGAAAAGGGTGCCGACTGGTTTGCTTCCCAAGGCCGTCACGGGCGCAAGGGCCTGCGGTCGTTCTCGGTATCGGGGCGAGTCAAAAAGCCGGGTGTGCATCTGGCCCCGGCGGGCATCACGGCCAAGGAATTGATCGAAGAGTACTGCGGCGGCATGCTGCCGGGTCACGAGTTCTACGCTTATCTGCCCGGCGGCGCTTCGGGCGGCATTTTGCCGGCTTCGATGGGTGATATTCCGCTCGACTTCGATACGCTCAACGAGCACGGCTGCTTCATCGGCTCGGCAGCCGCGATCATTCTGTCGGACAGGGACAAAGCGAGCGCAGCAGCGCGCAACGTGATGAAGTTTTTCGCCGACGAATCGTGCGGCCAGTGCACGCCGTGCCGCGTCGGCACCGCCAAGGCGCTGCAGTTGATGGAAAAAGCGCGCTGGGACCAAGGTCTGCTTGAGGAACTTTCGGGCGCGATGGCGGACGCATCGATATGCGGCCTGGGCCAGGCTGCGCCCAATCCGATCCGCTGCGTGATGAAGTATTTCCCGAAGGAAATCGAATGAAAGGTGAAACGTGAAACGTGAAATGTGAAACGTCCCCTCTCCCCCGTCACCGGGGGAGAGGGTTAGGGTGAGGGGGCTCACTTTTCACGTTTCACTTTTCACCTCACCGGAGGTGACAAATGACCGCATTGAGCAAACAGGAATACGACGCGATGCCGGTCGAGTTCAAGCTGAACGGCAAGGATGTGGTCGGCTATTCGAACGAGATGATCATCCAGGCGGCCAAGCGCTACGGCATCGAGATTCCGCATCTCTGCTACAAGGAAGGCATGCGCCCCGACGGCAACTGCCGCGCCTGCATGGTGGAGATCAAGGGCGAGCGGGTGCTCGCGCCTTCCTGCTGCCGCAAGCCAGCACCCGGCATGGATGTCACCACCGACAACGCGCGCGCGCTGGCCTCGCAGAAAATGGTGCTCGAGCTGTTGCTCTCCGACATCCCGAAGAAACGCCATACGCTCAATTCCGAGCTCGACCAGTGGGTGGTGAAGCTCGAGGTCGGCAAGCCGCGTTTTGCCCGCCGCCGCCAGCCCAGAGCCGATCTCTCGCATTACGGCATTGCGGTCAATCTCGATTCGTGCATCCAGTGCACGCGCTGTGTGCGCGCCTGCCGCGAGGAGCAGGTCAACGACGTGATCGGTTACGCATTTCGCGGCGAGCATTCCAGGATCGTGTTCGACCTCGACGATCCGATGGGGAACTCGACGTGTGTCGCGTGCGGGGAGTGCGTGCAGGCATGTCCGACCGGCGCACTGATGCCGGCGCGCGGCGTCGGCATGGTGAAACCCGACAAGCAGGTGCACTCGGTGTGTCCGTATTGCGGGGTGGGCTGTCAGATGACCTATCACGTGAAGGACAACAAGATCCTATATGTTAACGGTCGGGATGGCCCGTCGAATCACGGTCGGCTGTGCGTCAAAGGGCGCTACGGTTTCGACTACGTGAACCACAAGCAGCGCCTGACCAAACCGCTCATCCGCAAGCCGGGGGTGCCGAAGTCGGCGGAGTTCGCGATGGACCCGGCGAACCCGGCCGAAAACTTCCGCGAGGCGACGTGGGAAGAAGCACTCGACGTTGCGGCGAGCAAGTTGAAGGAGATCCGGGACACGCACGGCAAACACGCGCTGTGCGGCTTCGGCTCGGCAAAGGGCAGCAACGAAGAGGCGTATTTGTTCCAGAAACTGGTGCGCGTGGGTTTCGGCAGCAACAATGTGGACCACTGCACGCGGCTGTGTCACGCGTCGAGCGTCGCCGCGCTGATGGAAGGCGTCAGCTCGGGCGCGGTTTCGAATCAGGTCAACGACGTGATGAAGGCCGAGGTGGTGCTCCTGGTCGGCGCGAATCCGACATCGAACCATCCGGTCGCGGCGACCTGGATCAAGAACGCGGTGAAACGCGGCACCAAGCTCATCGTAGCCGATCCGCGCCGCTCCGATCTTGCGCGCCACGCGACCTATTTCCTGCAGTTCAAGCCCGATACCGATGTCGCCCTGCTGAACGCGATGATGCACACGATCGTGCACGAGGGACTGGTCAACGAGGATTTCATCACGAGCCGCACCATCGGTTACGACGAGTTGAAAAAGAATGTTGAGAAATATAGTCCCGAGGCGATGGCGCCGGTCTGCGGCATCCCCGCCGAGACCATCAAGGAGGTCGCGCGGCTCTACGCCAAGTCCAAGGGATCGATGATCCTGTGGGGCATGGGAATTTCCCAGCATATCCACGGCACCGACAACGCACGATGCCTGATCGCGCTGTGCATGATGGCCGGGCAGATCGGGCGCCCCGGCACCGGGCTCCACCCGCTGCGCGGCCAGAACAACGTGCAGGGCGCATCCGATTCGGGGTTGATTCCGATGGTGTTCCCCGACTATCAGCGCGTGGACAACAACGAAGCCCGCGCGCGTTTCGAGAAGCTGTGGGGCGCGACACTCGATCCCAAACCGGGGCTGACCGTGGTCGAGATCATGGACGCCGTGCACGAGGGCAAGATCCGCGGCATGTACATCATGGGCGAAAACCCCGCGATGTCGGACCCCGACGCGCATCATGCACGCGAAGCGCTCGCCAAGCTTGACTGCCTGGTGGTGCAGGAGATTTTTCTGACCGAAACCTGCTATCACGCGGACGTGATCCTGCCCGCAACCGCGTGGCCGGAAAAGGCCGGCACCGTGACCAACACCGACCGCATGGTGCAGCTCGGACGTCGGGCGCTCGATGCGCCGGGGGAAGCCAGGCCCGATCTGTGGATCATCCAGGAGATCGCCCGCCGTATCGGGCTTGACTGGAATTACGGCGGACCGAAGGACGTGTTCAACGAAATGCGCCGCGCGATGCCGTCGATCGCCGGCATTACGTGGGAGCGGCTCGAGGCGGAAAGCTGTGTCACCTACCCGTGCGAAAAGGAAGGTGATCCGGGACAGCCTGTGGTGTTTGTGGACAAATTTCCGACGCCGACCGGGCGCGCCCAGCTCGTCCCGGCCGACATCATTCCCGCCGCCGAGCGGCCGGACCGGGAATTTCCGTTCGTGCTCATCACCGGTCGCCAGCTCGAGCACTGGCACACCGGCGCGATCACGCGCCGTGCTTCGGTGCTCGACGCCATCGAGCCCGAGCCTACCGCGTCGCTGCATCCGCTCGATCTCGATGCGATCGGCGCCAAGCCGGGCGATGTGATCACGGTTGAATCGCGCCGCGGCATCATTTCGCTCTACGCGCGGGCCGACGACGGCACGCCGCGCGGCGCGGTGTACATCCCGTTTTGCTTCTACGAAGCGGCGGCGAATCTGCTCACCAATCCGGCGCTCGATCCCATAGGCAAGATCCCCGAGTTCAAGTACTGCGCGGTGAAGGTAATGAAGGGCGGCGAACTCACGCCGCGTTCGAGCTACGGCGGCGGTCTCGCGCTGGCCGAGTTCGAAAAGGCCTGAAGGCATTAAATTTTGCCTTGGCGCGCTTGGCGCCTTGGCGGTTCCGATTTGGTCTTTTATTCCAGGAGAGGAAAAGCATGCCATTGTCAGACATCGAAATCGCCCAGCAGTCGAAGATGCTGCGCGTTGCCAGGGTCGCCGAGAAGCTCGGCATTCCCGAGGAACATCTCGAGCCCTACGGCCATTACAAGGCGAAGGTGTCGCTCGAGTACGTCGACAGCCTCAGGAACCGGCCCGATGGCAAGCTGATCCTGGTGACGGCGATCACGCCCACCCCGGCGGGCGAGGGCAAGACCACGACCACAGTCGGTTTGGGCGATGCGCTCAACAAGATCGGCAAGAAAGCGATGCTCTGCCTGCGCGAGCCGAGCCTCGGCCCGGTGTTCGGCATGAAAGGCGGCGCCGCCGGCGGCGGCTATGCCCAGGTGGTGCCGATGGAGGACATCAACCTCCACTTCACCGGCGACTTCAGCGCCATCGGCCTTGCCAATAACCTGCTCGCGGCGGCGATCGACAACCATATCCACCACGGCAACGACCTTGGGCTGGACGTGCGGCGCATCACGTGGAAACGCGTGGTGGACATGAACGACCGCGCGCTGCGCGATATCGTGATCTCGCTCGGCGGCCCGGGCAACGGCTATCCGCGCCAGGACGGCTTCGACATTGTCGTGGCGTCCGAGATCATGGCGATTTTCTGCCTGGCGACTTCGCTCAAGGACTTGAAGACCCGGCTCGGCAACATCGTGGTCGGCTATACGCGCGAGCAGAAGCCGGTGCGCGCCAAGGACCTCAAGGTGCACGGCGCGATGACGGTGCTCTTGAAGGACGCGCTTGCGCCCAACCTGGTGCAGACGCTGGAAAACAACCCCGCGTTCATCCACGGCGGGCCATTCGCCAACATCGCTCACGGCTGCAACTCGGTGATCGCGACCCAGACCGCGCTCAAGCTCTGCGACTACGTGGTGACCGAAGCCGGTTTCGGCGCCGACCTCGGCGCGGAGAAGTTCATCGACATCAAGTGCCGCAAGTCGGGACTGCGGCCCGATGCGGTGGTGATCGTGGCGACGGTGCGCGCGCTCAAGTATCACGGCGGTGTCGACCTCAAGGAGGTCAACAAGGAGAACCTCGCGGCGCTGGAGAAGGGCGTCACCAACCTCGAGCGCCACGTCAACAACGTGCGCAACCACTACGGGCTGCCGTGCGTGGTCTCAATCAACCGCTTCAACTTCGACACTCCCGCGGAAATCGAGCTGCTCAAGAAGAAGATGGCGCATCACGAAGCGCCGGTGATCTTGGCGACACACTGGGCGGACGGCGGAGCGGGTGCGGTGGAAGTGGCGAAGACAGTGGTCGAGCTGATCGATAAAGTGCCCTCGGACTTCAAATTCGTTTACGAAGACACGCTGCCGCTGTGGGACAAGATCAAGGTCATCGCGACCAAGATCTACGGTGCGGCCGAGGTCACCGCCGATGCCAAGGTACGCGCGCAAATCAAGAAGTTGCAGGAAGACGGCTACGGTCGCTATCCGGTGTGCGTGGCGAAGACCCAGTACTCGTTTTCGACCGATCCGCAGTTGCGCGCGGCGCCCTCGGGCCACGTGATCAACGTCCGCGAAGTGCGGCTCGCCGCCGGCGCCGAGTTCGTCGTCATGGTGTGTGGCGATGTCATGACCATGCCCGGGCTGCCGAAGGTGCCGTCGGCCGAGAAAATCGATCTCAACGATGACGGCAAGGTGGTCGGGCTGTTCTAGCCGCCGGCCGGGCGGCCCAATTCACCAGGCTGCCCGGGACCAGGCCACCACATGAAAGCGGCGCAATAGATGGAGGAGATTGCGACCGCCCAGTTCTGGTGGGGGCTGGCCGCGGTCATCTGGGTCAACGTCATCCTGTCCTGCGACAACGCGGTGGTCATCGCACTTGCGGTGCGTTCGCTGCCGCGCCGCCAGCGCAAGCAGGCGGTGTACTGGGGCGCGGGCGCGGCGGTGGCATTGCGGATCGCGCTTACCATAATCGCGGTAGAACTCCTCAGGCTTCCGTTGCTTAAGATCACCGGCGGGCTGGCGCTGTTGTGGATCGCGGTCCAGCTGCTGTTGCCGAGGGGCGCCGGTAGTGTCGTCAAGGACACGGGCAACCTCATGCCCGCAATCAAGACCATCCTGGTCGCCGACCTGATGATGAGCGGGGACAATGTGATCGCGGTCGCCGCCGCGGCCCAGGGCAGCATGACGCGGCTCCTCCTGGGCCTCGCAATCTCGATGCCGCTCGTCATCCTGGGCGCCACCCTGCTGCTCAAGCTGATGGAGCGCTGGCCGATCATCATCACCCTAGGGGCTGCCATCCTGGGATGGGTCGCCGGGGGAATGCTGGTAACCGACCCGGTCGTCGCGGAGTGGGTTGACGCGCAGGTGCTCGGTGTTCCCTGGAGCGACAAGCCCGCCGGCTATTTGCATTGGCTGGCGCCCGCCGTCGGCGCGATTGCAGTCGTCGTCGTCGGGAAGTGGCTGGCGGAGCGGGCGGAGAAAGAACACAAAGGCACGGTCGATCTGGCCGATGAGGAACCCAAAGCCTGAGCCGTGTTGTAAGCGGATGTCGTTAATGAAAACGGAGTGATCAGATGCTGAAACTGCTGGTGCCGGTGGACGGATCGCAAAGTGCATACCGTGCGGTTGACCATCTGATCAAGAAGGTGGCGTGGTACGAGGACCGGGTCGAAATTCACCTGCTCAACGTCCAGCACCCGCTACCCTACGGCGGCCGGGTGTCGTCGGTAATCGGGCACGACAAGATCGAACAGTACCATCACGACGAAGGCATGGCGGCGGCTGAAAGCCGCGATGCAGAAGCTGGACGCGGCCAGGGTCAAGTATCACTACCACATCGGTGTCGGGGAAGAGTCGGAAACCATCGTCAAGTACGCCCGCGAAAAGGGCTGCGACCAGATTTTCATGGGCACCCGCGGCCTCGGGTCGGTATCTAGCCTCGTGCTGGGATCGGTGGCCACCAAGGTGATCCACCTGTCGCCGGTGCCGGTGCTGCTGGCCAAGTAGCCAGCCTTCCACCGGGTGCGTTTATTGCACTGCGGCAGGGACGGGAAGGCGTTATTGCTGTAATATTGCAGGAACTTGACGGGGGTCAATTCTTTTCACTAGTGGATTGCGGATGATCGGGTGGCAATAGCCAAAAAAAAGATCATAGCAGGCTGCAGTCCACGGTTATATCGGCGCAGTTCAAATTACAAGGAGGAGCGAGTCATGCGTATCCAGCGTATTTTGTCAGGCAGTGCAGTGATGGTTGCGGCCGCATTCGCGGCGACGCCAGCGGTGGCGTGGGAGCCGAGCAAGACGGTCGAGTTCATCATCCCGGCGGGCACCGGCGGCGGCGCCGACCAGATGGCGCGCTTTACCCAGGGGGTGGTCGCCAAGCACAACCTGATGGCACAGTCGATCGTGCCGATCAACAAGTCGGGCGGGGCCGGAGCGGAGGGCTTCCTCGACGTCAAGGCCTCGAAAGGCGACGAGCACAAGATCATCATCACGCTCTCCAACCTGTTCACGACCCCGCTGGCGACCGGCGTGCCGTTCAACTGGAAGGACCTGACCCCGGTGGCGATGCTGGCCCTGGACAACTTCGTCCTCTGGGTCAATTCCGAAACGCCTTACCAGTCGCCGAAGGAGTACCTCGATGCGGCGAAGAAGGCGGGCCCGGGCAAGTTCAATATGGCCGGCACCGGCGCGAAGCAGGAAGACCAGATCATCACGGTCGCGATCGAGAAGGCCGCGGGCGTGAAGTTCACCTACGTGCCGTTCAAGGGCGGCGGGGCGGTCGCCACGCAGCTGGTCGGGAACCACGTCAATTCCACGGTGAACAACCCGATCGAGGCGGTGGCGCACTGGCGCTCCGGCAAGCTGCGCCCGCTGTGCGTATTTGAAAAGGCGCGCATGCCGTACAAGAACAAGGTGACTGACACCATGTCGTGGAATGATATCCCGACCTGCAGGGAAGCGGGCATCCCGATGGATTACCTCATGCTGCGCGGCATCTTCATGCCCGCGGGGGTGTCCCAGAATGTCGTTGATTTCTACATCGGGTTCTTCAAGAAGGTGCGCGCGACCGAGGAGTGGAAAAAGCTCATGGAAGACGGCGCTTTCAACCAGAGCTTCATGACCGGCAAGGAGTACGCCGACTGGGTCGCGCAAGCGGAGAACGTGCACCGCGAGCTCATGAGGGACGCAGGCTTCCTCGCCAAGAAATAGCGCTACCTGAGGGGACGGACGTCATGCCCGCCCCCCTTTTCTCTCCGGGGCGGGGCGTCTGTTCGCGCCCCGTGTTTCTGGCGTTTACCGGAGCAGCGGCTGAGATGGAAAACAACAACGAATCGGCGCATCGTGCGGTACGCATTGTCACCATGGACGTCGTCGTCGCGGCGCTGATCTTCGCGCTTGGCGCGCTGGTGGTCTACGAAAGCAACCGGCTCGGTTCGGGCTGGGACGAAAACGGTCCCCAGGCGGGCTATTTCCCGTACTACACCGGATTGCTGGTGTGCATCTCGGGGGCGGTGGTGTTCGTGCAAGGCCTGTTCAAGCTCAAGTCCGAGGTAAAGGTTTTCGTCCGGCAAGATCAGTTCAGGCAAGTGCTGGTGATCCTGCTGCCCTCCGCGGCCTATGTGCTGGGGGTCCAGCTGATCGGCATCTACGTTCCGTCGGCCGTGTTCATCGGGCTGTTCATGAAGATCGCCGGCAAGTACAGCTGGCTGCGCAGCGTGCTTGTCGGTCTCTCCGTCAGCGTGATCGCATTCCTGCTGTTCGAAGTGTGGTTCAAGATCCCCCTGCCCAAGGGCCCGTTCGAGAAGCTGATC
>MERI01000084.1 GCA_001772005.1 Betaproteobacteria bacterium RIFCSPLOWO2_12_FULL_62_58
CCGACGCTGGCCTATGCCGCGACCAAGAGGCTTGCGAACCAGGCGTTCAACAACTCGCTGGCGGCGCATCTGGATGAGGAGGCGCAGGCTTTCGCGCGCTGCGCCGCAACACGCGATTTCGCGGAGGGCGTGACGGCGTTCGTCGAAAAACGCAAGCCAGTGTTCAAGGGGCAGTGAAACGTGAAATGTGAAACGTGCCCTCTCCCCGATCACCGGGGAGAGGGGTAGGGTGAGGGGTTCACTTCTTCACTTTTCACGGTTCACTCGACTCGCGGCTGATTCCAGGGCGAAAAAAACGGAGCGAATACTTTGTCCCTGCGAGGAAAAACAGTCTTCATCACCGGGGCGAGCCGCGGCATCGGCCGCGAAATCGCGTTGCGCTGTGCGCGCGATGGCGCCAACATCGTCATAACCGCCAAGACCGCCGATCCGCATCCCAGGCTTGCGGGCACCATCCACAGCGTCGCGCAGGAAGTCGAAGCCGCCGGCGGCAGGGCGCTGCCGATTCAGCTCGATGTGCGCGACGAGGATGCGGTGCAGCAGGCGGCCCGGCGGGCTGCGGACACTTTCGGCGGCATCGATATCCTGGTCAACAACGCGAGCGCGATCATGCTCACCGCCACCCTCGCGACACCGGTAAAGCGCTTCGATCTCATGTTCGGCGTCAACGTGCGCGGCACCTTCGTATGCTCGCAGGCGTGCATTCCCTATCTGGCGCAAGCGCAAAACCCCCATATCCTCAACCTGGCGCCCCCGCTCAACATGAGCGCGCGCTGGTTCAAGGACCACGGCGCCTATACCATGGCAAAATACGGCATGAGCATGTGCACGCTTGGCATGGCGGAGGAATTCAAGCCGCAGGGCATTGCGGTGAACTCGCTGTGGCCGCGCACCACCATTGCAACGGCGGCCATCGAGGTGAACTTTCCGGAGGCGATACTCAGGGCGAGCCGCAAGCCCGCGATCATGGCCGATGCCGCGTACGTGGTATTCAACCGCGACAGCCGCAGCGCGACCGGTAATTTTTATGTCGACGAAGCCGTGCTGCGCGAGGAGGGGGTGACGGACTTTGAGCGCTACGCGGTGACGCCGGGGACGAGCTTGTATACTGATTTGTTCCTGGACTAAGAGGAGGAGACGATCATGTCACAGGATGCCGATCTTGCGCACGTGATTTCGGTCGAAGCGGCGGTCACACTCGACGGATTGTTCCGCGAGCGCGTCAAGCACACGCCGGACCTGGTTGCCTACCGCGATTTCAACCAGCAGCACGGCAACTGGCGCGACTATACCTGGGCGCAGATCAACCATCAGGTCGCGCGCTGGCAGGCGGCGCTGGAAAAGGACGGCGTGAAACCCGGCGACCGCGTGGCAGTGATGCTGCGCAACTCGCCCGAGTGGGTGATTTTCGACCAGGCGGCGCTCGGCATGGGATTGGTGGTGGTGCCGCTTTATACCCAGGACCGTCCCGACAACGTCGCCTACATCGTGAACGATTCCGGCTGCAAGGTGCTGCTCTTCGGCACGTTCGAGCAGTGGACCATGTTCGCCGATGTGCGGCACCAGCTCGGCGGGCTGGTGCGCATCCTGACGGTGGAGCCGCTCTTCGGCGTTGCCGAGGATCCGCGCTTGAAGTCGATCGTGGATTGGTTGCCGGGCGAGGGCGGCGAGACACGGCACGTGCCACGCGAGGGCAATGCGCTCGCCACCATCGTCTACACTTCCGGCACCACCGGTCGCCCCAAGGGCGTCATGCTGTCGCACCACAACATCCTCACCAACGCCTATTCGTGCCTGCAGGTGATGGCCATCGGTCACGACGACCTCTTTTTGTCGTTTCTGCCGCTGTCGCACACCTTCGAGCGCACCTGCGGCTATTACCTGACGATGATGTCGGGCTCGACGGTCGCTTACGCGCGCTCGATTCCGCAGCTCGGCGAGGATCTTCAGACCGTACGCCCGACCATGCTGATCTCGGTGCCGCGCATTTATGAGCGCATCTGGGGTACGATCCGCGCCAAGCTCGACGAGGGCCCGCCGTTCCGGAAAAAGCTGTTCCTGTTGGCGGCACGGATCGGCTATGACCGTTTCGAGCACGCCCAGGGGCGCGGTCCGTGGAAACCGTCATTTCTGCTGTGGCCGGCGCTCAATGCGTTGGTGGCGAGCAAGGTGCTGGCACGGCTCGGCGGCAGGATGCGCGCCGCGCTCTCCGGTGGCGCCGCATTGTCGCCGGAAATTTCGCGCGTGTTCATCGGCCTCGGCTTGCCCGTGCTGCAGGGTTATGGGCTGACTGAAACCAGTCCTGTCGCCTGCGCCAACCGTCCGGGCGACAATGTGCCGGCCAGCGTGGGACAGGCCGTTCCCGGCGTGGAGGTGAAGATCGGCGACAAGGGCGCGCTGCTCATCAGGGGACCGAACGTGATGCTCGGCTACTGGAACAACGAAGAGGCGACCAGGGCCATGGTTCAGTCCGACGGCTGGCTCAATTCCGGCGACACTGCGCGCATCGACGAAAAGGGACACGTATTCATCACCGGGCGGCTCAAGGAAATCATCGTGCTGTCAAACGGCGAGAAAGTTGCCCCGGTGGACATGGAAGCGGCAATCATGCGCGATCCGCTGTTCGAGCAGGTCATGCTGCTCGGCGAGGGCAAGCCGTACTTGGGCGTGATGGCGGTGCTCAACGCCGACAACTGGAAGAAGCTGTGCGCCGAGCACGACCTCGACGCGAATGCCCCCGACACCGTGCGATCGAAGCAGGTCGAGGACATTGCGCTCGAACACATCGGGCGCCAGCTCAGGGAGTTTCCCGGCTATGCGCAGGTGCGGCGCGCAACGCTGACGCTCGACCCGTGGACGGTGGAAAACGGCCTGCTCACGCCGACGATGAAGCTCAAGCGCGCGAAAGTGATGGAAAAATTCAACGCCGAGATCGATCGGATGTATGAGGGACACTGAAAAGCAACGCGGAACGATGAACGATGAACGCGGAACGGGATAATTCTGGGTTTGTTCATCGTTCATCATTCATCGTTCATCGTTTGGGCAAATGAGCGAACGGGGCATCGAACACGCGACCACCTTGCCACAAGGCCGGGAGCCGGCCCTCCGCGTCATCCCGATGCCGGCGGACGCCAATCATACCGGCGATATCTTCGGCGGATGGATCATGGCGCAGGTCGATCTTGCCGGCAGCATTCCAGCCGTGCGGGCGGCCAAAGGCCGCGTGGCGACGGTGGCGGTCAATTCCTTCGTGTTCAAGAAGCCGGTATCCGTCGGCGACGTGGTCAGTTTTTACGCCGAGGTGGTCCGGGTGGGCCGCACCTCGATCACGGTCAATGTCGAGGTCTACGCGCAGCGCCGGCCGGACCGCGAGGAATGCGTCAAGGTCACCGAAGCGACGCTGACCTATGTCGCGGTCGACGATGACCGCCGGCCACGTGTTGTATCAGCGCAACAATGATGTCGTCATCGTGTTGTCAGGAGGGTGGCAAGGGGTAACATAAGACTCATATACCTTAGCAGCCTGTCGGGCTTAGGCGTCCGACAGGCTGCTAACAGCAAAACCGCCTACGGATTTGGGATGAATCTGATGATGACGACCGCTCTTGCTCTCCAATGGGCGCGCGAGCAGGCTCAAAATGAGGTTTTCACTGCCTTTTTCTTCCGTTTTCGTGCGGGCGGTTTTGCATTAGGAGTTTGTCCGACCTAAGTCCGACAAACTCCTAGGCATTCTGAAACTTGCTCCGCAATTCAAGAGGGGTGTGACCATGACAACGTTCAAGAAGAAGCTGTCATCACTCGCAGTCGCCGCAGCCACGGCAGGGTTGGTGCAGAGCGCCGGCGCGGGAGGATTCGCGATTGGCACGCAAAGCGGCAGCGGAACGGGAAATGCGTTCGCCGGCGGCGCGGCAGCGGCCGATGACGCGAGCGTGGCGTGGTACAACCCGGCGGCGATGACGGTTCTGCCGGCCGGAAAGCAAGTCGCGGGTGCGCTTCACGCCCTCAGGCCGTCGTTCAAGTTCCAGAACACCGGCTCGACCGGACCTGTATTTGGGGCGGCGGGTGCCAGCGACGGAGGTGACGGCGGCGATTGGGCGTTCGTGCCCAACGCATTTTTCACGATGAACATCAATCCGCAATGGCGTTTTGGGCTCGCGCTCAACGCCCCCTTCGGCCTGAAGACCGAGTACGACAACGGCTGGCGCGGGCAACTCACCGGGCTGAAGTCGGCGATCAAAAGCGTCAATATCAACCCGTCGGTCGCGTACAAGGTGAGCGACACAGTTTCAATTGGCGCCGGGATCAGCGTGCAGAAGCTGGATGCCGAGCTGTCGGGTTTCGCGGGGTCGGCCGCGACGGGGGTCTTGACGCTCAATGCCGACGACATCGGCTACGGAGCCAACCTGGGCCTGCTGGTCCAGGCCACACCCAGCACGCGCTTTGGCCTCACTTATCGCTCTTCGATCAAATATGAGCTCGAAGGCACGGCGGGCTTCAGCGGCACTGCCGGCGCGCTGCTCGGCAGCAGCGTGAGAGCCGACTTGAGAGTGCCTGAGAGTGTATCCGCCAGCTTCTTCACGGCGCTTAATCCGAACTGGGAACTGATGGGCGATATCACCTGGACGCGCTGGAGCCGGGTTCAGCAGCTCAACGTCATACGCACGACGGCTACCGGCCTCGGCGCGCCGGCAGGCTCGACGCTAACTTCACTCGCGTTCCGGTGGGACGACACGTGGCGCTTCGGGGTCGGCGCCAATTACAAGGCGAACCAACAAGCGAAGTTCCGCTTCGGCCTCGCTTACGACCAGACGCCAACGAACGATGCCACGCGCACTCCGCGCCTGCCGGACCAGGACCGCATCTGGTTGGCGGCTGGAGTTCAGTACCGCGTGTCGAAGGCTGGCGTGCTTGAATTCGGATATGCCCACGAGTTCGTACGCGACGCGAGCGTCAATGTCGCTGTGCCGGGCGTGCCTGGCGCGCTGGTGGGCAAGTTTGATAACAAGGCCGATATCATCTCGGTTCAATACTCGCACTCGTTTTAACCGTCGACACCAGACCGGGCGGCCCTTGAGCCGCCCGGTCTATTCATTTGTTCCCCTCGGCGCGTGCTAGAATGCCGGCACTACGCGTGGGGGTATCATGTCCGCCGCTCCACCCTTTGTTGTTCGCAAGGCCGCGGTCCTCGGCGCCGGGGTAATGGGCGCGCAGATCGCAGCGCATCTTGTCAACGCCAATGTCGCCACCATCCTGTTCGAGCTGCCGGCCAAGGGGGGCGATCCCAATGGCAATGCGCTGAGGGCCATCGACAACCTCCGAAAGCTCGAGCCGAGCCCGCTTTCGGTCAAGTCGAAAGCAGACTATATAAAGGCGGCAAACTACGACCAGAACCTGGAATTGCTGAAGGAATGTGACCTCGTCATCGAGGCGATTTCCGAGCGCATGGACTGGAAGGCCGACCTGTACCGGAAAGTGGCTCCATGCGTCGGCGACCACGCCATTTTTGCCACCAATACTTCCGGTCTGTCGATTAAGAAACTTTCAGAATCTGTTCCGCAGGACATGCGGAACAGGTTCTGTGGCGTGCACTTCTTCAATCCGCCGCGCTACATGCATCTTGTGGAGTTGATCGCGTGCAACGATACCCGGCCCGCGATCCTGGACGATCTGGAAAAATTCCTGGTCACCACGCTCGGCAAGGGCGTGATCCGCGCCAAGGACACGCCCAATTTCATCGCCAACCGCGTCGGCGTGTTCTCCATGGTCGCGACGGTTTACCACGCGGAGCGGCTTGGCATCGGTTTCGACGTGGTGGACGCGCTGACGGGCGCCCTGATCGGACGGCCGAAGAGCGCGACTTTCCGCACCGCCGACGTGGTGGGACTCGATACTTTCGCCCACGTCGTCAACACCATGAAGGACACATTGCCCGACGATCCCTGGCACAAGTACTACGCCGTGCCGGCCTGGCTCAAGGGGTTGATCGATCAGGGCGCGCTGGGCCAGAAAACCCGGCGCGGCGTTTACCAGAAGATCGGCCGCGACATCCACGTGCTCGATCTCGGGGCCGGGAACTACCGCATGTCGGATGGCAAGGCGGACGAGTCGGTGGTGGAGATCCTGAAGAACCACAACGTGGCCGAACGCTTTACGCAACTGCATGCCGCGAGTCATCCCCAGGCGCGGTTCTTGTGGGCCATCTTTCGCGATTGCTTCCACTACTGCGCGGTGCATCTTGCTGAGATCGCCAACAACGCACGCGATCTCGATTTAGCGATCCGCTGGGGCTTCGGCTGGAATCAGGGGCCCTTTGAGATCTGGCAGGCGGGAGGCTGGCGCGAGCTTGCCAACCGGGTCTCCGCAGACATCGTTGCCGGCAAGGCATTGGTTGATACGCCCTTGCCCGCCTGGGCGATGGAAGCCGGCCGCAGCGGCGTGCACACGCCACGGGGCTCCTATGCGCCGGCGCAGAATTCCTACCAGCCGCGATCCGCGTTGCCGGTCTACAAGCGCCAGCCGTTTCCCGATCGGCTGTTGGGCGAGGATACCCAATACGGCACAACCATCTTCGAGACCGAGGCGGTGCGCTGCTGGCATACTGGGGATGACATCGCGATCATCAGCTTCAAGAGCCGGATGCACGCGATCGGCGACGATGTGCTCGACGGCGTGCTCCAGGCGATCGACGAGGCCGAGCGCAACTACATGGGGCTCGTCATCTGGCAGACCGAACCGCCGTTTTCGGTCGGGGCCAATCTCAAGAAGACGCCGTCGGGCGGCGCGAAGCCGGGACAGCCATCGGCGGCGGGAAAACTCTTCAGGCAGATCAGGCGCGCTGCGCAGTCGGCGGCGCTGAAAGCGGCGCGCGCCCTCAACGTGGCCGACACGCTGATGGCCGGCAAACTTGCCGAAGTCGAGCAACTGGTCGAGCAGTTTCAGGACACCACGCAAAGCCTCAAGTATTCCATGGTGCCGACGGTAGCCGCGGTCGATGGACTCGCGCTCGGGGGCGGCTGCGAATTCATCATGCACTGCGATCGCGCGGTTGCCACGCTCGAGAGTTACATCGGGCTGGTCGAGGCCGGGGTCGGGCTGCTTCCCGCCGGGGGCGGTTGCAAGGAGTTCGCGATGCGCGCGGTTGCGGAGGCCAAGGGCAACGACATATCGCCGTTCCTC
Organism: Betaproteobacteria bacterium RIFCSPLOWO2_12_FULL_62_58; assembly: GCA_001772005.1. Lineage (GTDB taxonomy): Bacteria > Pseudomonadota > Gammaproteobacteria > Burkholderiales > SG8-41 > DSOT01. The sequence goes on from MERI01000084.1 coordinate 7,180, forward strand.
CAGAAGTACTTCAAGGCGGTGGCGATGGCGGAAGTCGGCCGCAGCGCCGAGCACGCGCGCGAGATTGGCTACCTGAAGCCCACCGACAAGATCGTGATGAACCGTTTCGAATTGCTCGAAATCGCCAAGGCCGAAGTGCGCGCGTTGGCCGCTGCCGGCTACCGTCCGCCGCTCAGGGCCGTCGCAATTCCGGCTGCCGGTCGCAGCGCGATTGCGACCATCAAAGCCTTCATGGTTAACCTGCTCGAAGGCGGCCACATCTCCGAGCACGACTACCTGATTGGCAGCAAGGTCGCGATCGTGATGTGCGGCGGCGAGGTCGAAGGCGGCAGCCTCGTGGACGAGCAGTGGTTCCTCGATCTTGAACGCCAGCACTTCATGGAGTTGATCGCGACCGAGAAGACGCAGGCACGTATCGAGCATATGCTGAAGACGGGGAAACCGCTGAGAAACTGAATGATGAACGATGAATGATGAATGATGAACGGAAAACAACACGACCCTATGGTCATCGTTCATCGTTCCGCGTTCATCGTTGGTCGGGAGACTGGTGATGCCTAAACAAGTTCAGGACGCCTACATTGTCGCCGCGACCCGCACGCCGGTGGGCAAGGCGCCGCGCGGCATGTTGCGGAACGTGCGGCCGGACGACATGCTGGCGTATGTGCTGCACGCGGTGCTCGCCAGATGTTCCGGACTCGACCCCGCGGTGATCGAGGACGTGATCGTGGGTTGCGCCATGCCGGAAGCGGAGCAGGGCATGAATGTCGCCCGCATCGGACTGCTGCTCGCAGGATTTCCCAATAGCGTTTCGGGAATGACCATCAACCGTTTCTGCTCGTCCGGCGTGCAGGCGGTTGCGCTCGCCGCCGACCGCATCCGTCTCGGTGAGGCCGACGTGATGATTGCCGCCGGCACCGAGAGCATGAGCATGGTGCCGATCGGCGGCCACAAGCCGACCTTCAGCCCGGCGGTCTTTGAAAAAAACGAGCATATCGCCATCGCCTACGGCATGGGCATCACCGCGGAAAAGGTCGCCGCGCAGTGGAAGGTGAGCCGCGAGGAGCAGGACATGTTCGCCGCCGAAAGCCATCGCCGCGCGCTGCGTGCTGCCGATAGCGGCGAATTCAGGGATGAGGTGACGCCGTTTACCATCGCTGAAAAAATTCCTGATCTCGAGGCGCGCGAGATCAAGGTCAAGACACGCGAATTGGTCAACGACGAAGGCCCGCGCCGTGACACCTCGCCCGAGGGGCTCGCCAAACTGAGACCGGCGTTCGCGGCCAAGGGCACCGTCACCGCCGGCAACAGCTCGCAGATGTCGGATGGGTCTGCGGCAGTGGTCCTGATGAGCGGGGCGGCGCTCAATCGTTTCAATCTCGCCCCGATCGGTCGCTTCATGGGTTACGCGGTGGCCGGCGTGCCGCCGGAGATCATGGGCATCGGACCGGTCAAGGCGATTCCCAAAGCGCTGCAGCAGGTGGGTCTCAAGCTGGACGACGTCGACTGGATCGAACTGAATGAAGCCTTCGCCGCGCAGTCGCTGGCGGTAATGAAGGACCTCGGGCTCGATCATGCCCGGGTGAATCCCTTGGGCGGTGCAATCGCGCTCGGCCACCCGCTGGGGGCAACCGGCGCCATCCGCGTCGCGACGCTGATGCACGGATTGCGCCGCCACCAGAAGAAATACGGCATGGTCACCATGTGCATCGGTACCGGGATGGGCGCGGCCGGAGTTTTCGAGGCTCTTTGAACGCCTCGAAAACTAACACTAACGATACAAATGACGGCCAATTACCAGAAGGTTCCGCGCGCCGCGTATTGGGTGGGGACATGAGGGGGGAGATCATCGAGGCCCGTATGTATGTGGGCCTGACGAGTGCTGCCGCGCGGGGCGCGGCAACTATCGCGGGCGTTGTGGTGATGGTCGTTGCTCTCGTGGCGGGATTGGCGCCCGCGTTCGCACTCGAAATCGAAGGTGTCAAGATTGACGATCAAATCACGCTCGGCAAGGGCGGGCCGCGGCTCGTACTGAATGGCGCCGGGGTGCGCCACCGGATGATGATGATCAAGGTTTACGTCGGCGCACTCTACCTCACGGCGAAGAAGACCAGTACTGAGGATGTGCTCGCGGACCCCGGACCCAAGCGCGTGGCGATGCATATCCTGATCGACGAATTGACGGCGAAGGAACTGACCGCATCGCTCAACAATGCGCTGGCAGCGAATCACATCCCCGCCGAACTGGCCCTCATCGAGAGCCGCATTCAGAATCTCAATCGCATGATGAATTCGGTTGGCGTAATCAAGAAGGGCGGCATAGTGTTGCTCGATTATCTGCCCGGCGCTGGAACCCGTATTACGGTCAACGGCGAGGAGAAAATCACGATCAAGGGCGACGATTTCTTCCAGGCGATGTTGCGCATCTGGATCGGCAAGAAGCCGGTTGACGGCCGGTTGCGTGACGCCATGCTCGGCGGCAGTGGCGAGTTCCGATTGTTCTAGTGCGGTTAGCCGTCCTCACGGGCGTTCACGATCCGCCGCGGACCCGCGCCGTATCACGGCCAAAGTTCGGCCGAGTACCGGCGCCTCACATGTTCGGATAGTTGGGTCCGCCGCCGCCTTCCGGCGCAACCCAAACGATATTTTGCGTGGGATCCTTGATGTCGCATGTTTTGCAATGAACGCAGTTCTGCGCATTTATCTGCAAACGGGGGCTGGCCCCGTCCGCATCGCGCACGATCTCATAGACGCCGGCCGGGCAATAACGTTGCTCCGGCGCGTCGTAGAGCTCGAGATTGACCTTGATCGGGACCGTCTCGTCCCTGAGTGTAAGATGACAGGGCTGGTCCTCGTTGTGGTTGGTATTGGAGATGAATACCGACGACAACCGGTCGAAAGTGATGACGCCATCCGGCTTGGGATATTCAATCGGCCTTGCCTCGTGCCTGGTCTTGAGCGTTTCATGATCCGCGTGCCGGTGACGCAGGGTCCACGGCGCCTTGCCGCCGAACACGACCTGGTCGATGCCGACCATCAGCGTGCCGGTCAGAAGCCCCCTGCTCATCCACGGCTTGAAATTGCGCGCGCGGTACAATTCGTCATGGAGCCAGCTGGCGCGGAACGCGTCGGGATAGTCCGACAACTCGTCGCCGGAGCGTCCTGACACGAGCGCCGTGAACGTCGCTTCCGCCGCGAGCATGCCCGATTTCATCGCGGCGTGGCTGCCCTTGATGCGGGAAGCATTGAGAAAACCCGCGTCGTCACCGATCAGGCAGCCGCCGGGAAACACGAACTTGGGCAGCGACTGCAGTCCGCCGGCGGCGATCGCCCGCGCGCCGTAGGCGAGGCGCTTGCCGTCTTCGAAGAACGGGCGTATCGCGGGATGCGTCTTGTAGCGCTGGAATTCCTCGTACGGGCTGAGATACGGATTGGCGTACCCCAAGCCAACCACGAAACCGACGGCAACCAGATTGTCTTCCATGTGGTAAAGGAAGGAGCCGCCGTAGGTGTCGCTTTCGAGCGGCCAGCCGGCGGTATGGATCACCAGGCCCCGCTGGTGTTTTTCTGGCTTCACCTCCCACAGTTCCTTTAATCCGATGCCGTAGACCTGCGGGTCGGCGCCGCTGCGCAGGCCGAAGCGTTCCTGCAATTGCTTGCCCAAGTGCCCGCGGCACCCTTCGGCGAAGAAGGTGTACTTGGCGTGCAGTTCCATGCCCGGCTGGTGAGCAGCGGTCGGCTTGCCGTCGCGACCAATACCCATGTCGCCCGTCGCCACGCCTTGTACAGCGCCGTGTTCATGGTAAAGCACCTGCGCCGCGGCAAACCCGGGAAAAATTTCCACGCCCAGCGCTTCAGCCTGTTGCGCCAGCCAGCGGCAGACGCTGCCCAGGCTCACCACGTAATAGCCGTGATTCTGGAAGCAGGACGGCAGCAGAAAATTCGGCACGCTGTAGGAGGTGCTCCCGGTCAGGAACAGGAACCGGTCTTCGCTCACCGGTGCGTTGAGCGGTGCGTTGAGTTCCTGCCAGTTGGGAAGGAGTTCGTTGAGCGATCGCGGATCCATCACCGCGCCCGACAGAATGTGCGCGCCGACCTCCGAGCCTTTTTCCAGCACGCAGACACCGACTTCCTGGCCGCGTTCTGCGGCAAGCTGCTTGAGGCGTATCGCCGCCGCCAGTCCGGCCGGGCCGGCGCCGACGATCACGACGTCATATTGCATCGATTCGCGTTGCGTCACTTCCCACCCCGACTGTTTTATCGAAACCTGCCGTAATTATAGAGCGCATCACGGCGACTTACACCTTGGAACAGCGTGACATGATACGGCGTGACGTGGCGTAGCGTGACGTGATACTGCGTGACGTGATAAGGCGTAAATCGTTTAACCATCCACGCCGTACCGTGTCACGCATCACCATGTCACGTCTCATCAGTCACGCTTTTCGAGAACAAGGCGGGCTGCGCCGATTCCGCTGCGCACCGCTGCCTCCAGCGTAGCCGGATAATCGCGTTCAGTGTAATCACCGGCCAGAAAGAAGTTCTTCACCGGAGTCTGCTGCGATGGACGTGCGAGCGCGGGCGTGCAGCTGAAAGTGGCGCGCTTCTCGGCGATGACCTGAGCCCATAGCGGATCGGGGAGGGGCGCGATGTGCTGCTGCAGTTCCCGGTGCACCAGCCGGGCCAATTCGTCCTGGCTGAGTTGCTGGTGCGCGCCCTCGGCGCTGATCACTATCCCGATTACTCCGGTCTGTCCGCACAGCAGTTCGCGGTCGAATGCCCAATGCAGGAGCGTGCTGTCGAATCCCACCATCGGCGCCGGCAGCCGGATGCTTCGGGGATAACGCAGGTAGACCGAGTAAATCGGCTGGTAGCTGAAGCTCTCGATGATTTCAGCGATTTCGGCCAGCGCCGAGATCCCGATCAGAAACGCGTTGACCTGATGTGGAGGCAGCGCACAAATTACGTGGCTGAACACTTCCTGCCGGCCACCCACGCTCACGCTGAATCCCGCGTCGCAAGGATCGATGGCAGTGACGCGGCATCCGATGCGCACTGTTCCCCCCCGCGCTTTGACGTGCGCAGCCGCAGGCTCGGGAAACAAGGAGGTCAGATCGGTTTTGGGCAGGAGCAGATCACAGTGGTCGCGCGCCGCGCCCAGGCTGTCGCGCAACACCCGGAGAAAAACGCGGCCGGAAGCCTTGTCGGGCGGCGTATTGAGTGCCGCCACGCACAGCGGATGCCACAACATGCGGCGCAGTCGCGCGCTCTGTCCGAAGCGGTCAAGCAGTTCATTCACCGTCACGTCCCGGGCGAGAGCATAGTCGCGCAACCGCATGCGTATGATGAAACGCAATGCGCTTAGCCGGTCGGTGAGAGATATGCCCCGCGCCTGCAGCAGCCCCACAACCAGATGCAGCGGCGCGGGCAGCGCCACTGCACGCAGGCGAAACTGTTGGTAGATCACCCAGTCCAGCGGCAGGCGCAGCAAGGCGCCGCCACCGTCGGGGTTGACGTGCCCGATCAGCCGCAGGGTTTCGCGGTAAGCGCCAAGCAGGATATGCAGGCCGTTGTCGAGTGCGAGACCGCGCACCTCGACGCGGCGGGCGCGGCCGCCAAGCTGTTTGGCGGCCTCGTAAACAGTCACCGGCACACCCTGGTCGGCAAGGGTGACCGCAGCGGCCATGCCGGCGTAACCGCCGCCGATCACGGCGACCTTCATGGTCTTCAGCAATAAACAGGATTAACAGGATTCAGATCGCTCAAGCTACACTCACCGCGGCGCGCGCGCCGGCGCCTGCCGTCGCCGGAGATTTCCCGCCGCCGGCCCAGACGCGTTCGGGCACATGAACGTGGCCGTCAAAGATGCGGCGCGCGGTGCGGATCAGCGCCGCGCGGCGGATGACCGGGGGCTGCTGGCCGAGTTCGACATCGAGATCGATGGCGATCATGCCCGAAGGATGCTCGATTCTGATCACACCCTGCGGCGCGGGCGGCAGCGCAGTCAGCCGCGCGGCCACCGTGCCCGGAATCGCGCAAGCCGAGGCGACGCAGACCGTGCCGGTCACCGCATGCGCCCTGTGGCAGGAGTGGGGCACGAAGTAGCGCGAAGTAATGGTGCCGCCCTTGCGCGGGGCGGCGAGCAGGCCGACCTTGGGTACCACCATTCTGGATACATCGCCCATGCCCATCATTTCACCGGCCTTCCGGCGTATCGCTTCCATGCGCGTGAACAGCGCCTTGTCCGCATCGAGTTCGTCAGCGGACTCGTGCCCGGTCTTGCCCAACTGTTCCGCAGGGATCAGCACCATCGGCATCGCCATGTCGACGCAACTCACATCGACACCATCGATCACGTCGAGCGGGCGCCCCGTGGGCAGGAGCTTTCCCGTTACCGCGCCGACCGCGCTCTTGAAGTTGAGTTTGACCGGCGCCGCCGTCCCCGGCACGCCGTCGATCGCGGCGTCGCCGGCATAGGTGACCTTGCCGTTGGGCGTTTGCACGATGGCGTCGACCAGCGCTTGCGTGTTGACGTTGAAGATGCGCACCGTCGTTTCCGGATGCCTGGCCGGCACGAAGCCCGACTCGATGGCGAAGGGGGCCACCGCGACCAGCATGTTGCCGCAGTTGGGCTTGGTGTCGACGAGTTTCTCATTGATCAGCACTTGCGCGAATAGATAGTCGACGTCGACCCCCGCATGCCGGGAGTTGCTGATGATTGCAACCTTGCTGGTGAGCGGATTCGCCCCGCCGATGCCATCGACCTGGTAGTCGTGCGGCGAGCCCATCACCGCCAGCAACACCTCATCTCGCAGCTGCGGATCTCCCGGCAGATCGGACGCGAGGAAAAACGGGCCGCGCGATGTTCCGCCGCGCATCATTACGCATGGGATTCTGGTTTGCATGATAACTCTCCGTCCTAAAAGGACGCTTTCACGACAATGAAATCTATACGCTGATTATAACCGCGAAACGTGAGAGCGTGAGGGCGGGAGAGTGTGAGGGCGGGAGAGTGTGAGGTCGGGAGAGCGTGAGGTCGGGAGAGCGTGAGGTCGGGAGAGCGTGAGGTCGGGAGAGCGTGAGGGGGAAGGATTTTTCTTTCTACTTTCGATTTCCCGCGCTCACGCCCTCACGGTTCCTAGAATGCGTAGCGTCGCAGTCCGCCGTCGACCGGAAGGACGGCGCCGGTGATGTAACGGGCGATGGGCGAGGCGAGGAAAACAGCGAGACACGCCAGTTCCTCCGGTTCGCCATAGCGGCCGACGGGGATTTCCTGTGCGGATTGGGTGGCGCGGTAATCTTCGGAGTACTTGCGGCGAATCTGCTCGCTCATGATGCGGCCGGGAGGGATGCAGTTCACCGTGATCCCGTGTTTTCCGACCTCACGCGATAATCCCTTGGCCCAGGCATGCACCGCCGCTTTGGCGGGAGTCGCGGAGAGCAGACGTTCGGGTTCCGATTTACCCGTGATGTTGATAATGCGGCCCCACCGGCGCTGGATCATGCCGGGCAGTACCGAATGCGTCACCTGGCGCACGCGGATGAAGTTCAGCGTCATCACGTGATTCCATTCCTCCTCCGGGGCGTCGATGGCAATCGGCGGACGGCTGCCGCCGGCGCAATTGACGAGAATGTCGACTTGCCCGAGTGCGTCGAGGGCTGTCGCAACGAGGCGCGGCGGCGCGCTTTCCTCCATGAGATCGACTACAGCCAGGACCGGCGCCGGCCCGCCCGTGGCGACGATTTCGTTCGACAGATCTTCGAGCAGGTTCCGGCGACGCGCGGCGATGCACAGCTTGACGCCCTCTGCGGCCAGCCCCTTGGCAATCGCCCGGCCGATACCCATGCTCGCGCCCGTTACCAGCGCGGTCTTTTCTCTTAACTGGAGGTCCACGCTTCATCCTTTTATCCACGTCTTCCACGCGATCCACAGCTTGCGAACGGGCGTGAGCGATGTGCGCTGCGTGAGCACGCGACAGCCGTCGTTCCTGATTTCGTCGAGCAGCGTGCGGTAGATCGCCGCCATGACGAGGCCGGCGCGCTGCGGTTTGCGATCGACCGCCGGCAGTTCTGAAATTGCCCTGTCATAGAAGCCCAGCGCGCGTTCGATTTGAAACTTGATCAGATGTCGAAAACTGTCGGTCTCGCGCGCACTGGTGATATCGGCGACGCTCACGCCGTATTCCGTCAGTTCGTCGAGCGGCAGGTAAATCCGGTTGCGCCGCGCGTCCTCGCCGACATCGCGGACGATATTCGTGAGCTGGAAAGCCATGCCCAGATCGGCCGCGTATTCGAGCGTGCGTTGATCCTGGTAGCCGAATATTTCCGCCGACAGCAGGCCGACGACGCTCGCTACGCGATGACAGTAAACACGAAGCGACGCGAAATCCGGATAACGATTATGTTCGAGATCCATTTCCATGCCGTCGATGATTTCCTGCAGGCGTTGCTGCGGCAGGTTGAACCTGCCGCCGACCTCTGCAAGCGCGCGCGCTACCGGGTGTTGCGGCTGTCCGTGGTAGGCGCTCGCTATTTCCTGGCGCCACCATGCGAGCTTCATGCGCGCCACCCCGACATCGGAACACTCGTCGACCACGTCATCGACTTCGCGACAGAACGCATAAAGCGCCGTGATCGCACGCCGCCGCGCCTCCG
>MERI01000085.1 GCA_001772005.1 Betaproteobacteria bacterium RIFCSPLOWO2_12_FULL_62_58
TGAGGTTCCCTTGCGCCTCATACACGCTGGATAAGACGACATGCGCTTCCGGAAACTCGCGCTTGTGCTTCAGCGCGGAGTGAAGCAATTCCTCGGCGCGGGACAACGCTCCCCGGGTGTAGAGCAGCTTGCCGAGGTTATAGCTCGCATAGGCGTTCGCAGGATCGATCGCGAGCGCCGCCTCGTAACAATTGACTGCGCCATTACCGTCGCCCAGAGCTTCCAGTTCTACGCCTAGATTGAGCCGTGCCCTTGCGTATCCCGGAGCGGCATCCACGGCCTTGCGATATTGCTCGCATGCATCGAGCATATCCCCGTTGGCCTCGGCTTGATCGCCCCGTGCAATCAGTCGATCAGCCTCTTCTTTCCCGAAAGATGCGGCACGGGCGTTCAGCGCCGGTGAGCGTCCAAAAGAGGCCAGTTGATTTAGCAGTTTTCGCAGCAAAATCGTTGAACGTGGCGGAATCAGGACCCCGTTTTTTCGCGACCCCTGGACGCCAGCGCGACTAACGTAGCCAGTTCATATGTCCAGGACTCGACAAACTCTGGCGGATAACCGGCATCCTTTAATGCCCATCGGAATTGGTTGGCCAGACGGGCTTTCTTATACACGTTGAGCTTGCGCGTACGCGCAAATTTTCCGGCGCGCGCAAAGATCGCATCGTGCGTGTTCCGCAGCCGGGTCGCCGCTTTCTTATCTTTAGCAGGCAGCGTAGATGGCGGAACGCGCGTTACGAGTTCCGTAACAATCGCCCGCGCGAGTTCGTCGCCGTCTTCGGTATCGAACCATTCAAATATAGCCATGCACCAATACTACCAAAAAATAAACTTAACGTTGCAAAACCGCCGCATAAGCCTGAACAGCGATTACGGGGCGACTTGATGCGTGTGTAATAATGGCGTTTTGTGTGATCTGAAAATCAATCTCTCGGCCTGCCACATAGCGTGAATCCTGATACCCGCACTCTACGGGCAGCGTTGCTCAAACGCCTTCTATTGGTTCTGATTCTAAGTATCGGCGCATCGGTCGCCTGGACGATCGTCACCGGGCAGGATCTCAACTTCGATCTCATCACCTACCACTTCTACCTCGGCTACAGCGCTTTCGTGCCGCGGTTTCACCTGGATTTCCTCCCTGCGTGGGTCTATGCCTACCAATCCCCTTTGCCGTTCACAGTCTTGTACTGGCTGGACAGCATCGGCACACCGCCGATTGTTATTGCCATCCTTCACGCCACGTTTCACGCGCTCAGTCTGGTCTTTTTGTATCTTCTCACCGAGCTGCTGGTCGGCAGGACCAGCACTAGGCCGGAACGTGCCAAGGTGTTCGGATTCTGGTTGCTGGGCGCGATCGCTCCGATCTACTGGACACTGGTAGGCACGTCGTTTGCCGATCTACTGACCAGCGTTCCAGTTCTCGCCGGGCTTTGGCTGGTAGCCCGCGCCATCGCAGAAAACGGCCGACTGCGGACTGCCGAAATCGCCTGGATCGCGGTGGGCGGAGTGCTAATGGGCGCCGCAAGCGGCGCACGGATTCACAACAGCATCTATGTCGCCGGCATGTTATGCGCGCTTCTCTTCATCCGTTTTCCAGGTCAAAGGCCGGGATTCCGCGCACCAGTGGCATTCTCGCTTGCCGCGTTCGCGGGCTGGCTGCTGTGCTTCGCTCCCTGGGCGTACCGACTTTATAGGGAGTTCGGCAGTCCGCTATTCCCGCTTTTCAATGGCGTGTTCCGTTCTCCCGATTTCCCTGCGTCGAACCTGCCTCTGATCTCGTTTATTCCCAGCAGTCTCTGGGAGCTGATTACCCTGCCGTTCTGGATGGCAACTGACACCCCGTGGGTGTACGTGGAGCTGCCTCTCCCGGACGTTCGGCCGGCAATCCTTGCTCTCACTCTGATAGCATGTGCTCTGCTGTGGCTCGGCAGCAGACTATTGCCGGATATTGCCGCCGCATTAGAAGCGGGAACCGTTGACGGCGAGGGCCGAACCGCGCGAGCGCGGCGTGTCATATTTATTTTTTTTGCGGCGAGCGCCGTGTTATGGCTCGCGACGTCGAGCAACGGCCGCTTCGGCGTGGCGCTTTTCCTGCTCGGCGGCCCGGTTTCCGGTGTACTACTGTCCAAGATACTACCAACGCGTTACGTGCTCCTTTTTGTCGCGGGTGTAGTGCTGTGGCAGGCCCTGCTGCAGGAAGTGTTCTTTCGCCAGTACAGGTTCAATTCAATGCCTTGGACAGTCCGGTATTTCGACTGGAACCTCCCGGACCGCCTTACGCGCGAGCCGGCCACGTTTCTTTCTCTCGGCTTTCAACCGGCTTCGACACTTGCCCCGCGCCTGCACCGTGAATCCTCCCACATCAATCTGGTCGGATATCCTGCTGTCGACGCGCCGGGCAGCGAGCGGATCAGGCGAATCATCGGCGTTCCTAACCGGCCGGTCTACGCAGTGTTCGATGTGAGGCGGCACGATCCCCCGGCTGTGAAGACGTCTTACCGGAACCAGCTCGCGCTCTGGGGATTGGCGTTTACCGACGACCCGTGCGAGCTCATTACACTCAAGCCGCCGTCGGGAAGCTGGGCGCGGCTCAACGGAGTCGCCGGAGTCACGCTCCGTTACCGCCCTCCCGCCTTCATGATCTGCGGCCTTCAACCCAGCGCGCCTGCGGACCAGGAGCACGCGCTGTCGGAATACCGAGACTTTGTGAGCAAAGTCGCTCGCTTCGGCGTGAAATGCCCGCAATACTTTGGCAAGCCGCTCGGCTATGTACATACCCATAGAGGATGGGTGGTGACGAGCTTTGCCTCGGCTGAAATGAGGCTGGAGTTTTACGATGAGGGCCCGTTCTATCTGCAGCAAGTGAGACCCCCGCATGTCGCGCTCGAACTGGGCCGGGTGACGCGTGACGATATCATCGCTGACGAGCCTGACTGTCGGAAGTGGTTTTCGCGGTTATCGGAACTCTCCGCACAAGCTGCCCGGCGCTGACAGCGTCGCCCCCGTGAAGCAATAAAACACGACGAACAGAAAATAGGTTAAGCAGAGCGTGCGACTGTAAAGCCGGCTGATCGGCCTATCCTACTTCTGCGCCCAAGCCAGATTCGCTATAGGCTGGAGAATGTAAGGCTTCCTGAGTTTTAAGAACGGCGACTCTATAAAACGGTAACTCAGATACCCAACAGGCACCATTATTGCCAGGAAGCAAGTCAGAGACCAAAGACAGGCTACGTAGAAGTTGGACATGTCCATGACGTTTTCATGAACGAACCGCGCGGCTCGAAACACGAAGAAAAAGTGGAGCAGGTAGATGGAATACGAATACTCTCCGATCTTCCCGATGAACCAAGAATCCCCCTTGTTCGATGGAGAAAATGAACTGTCATACCACGCAATACCGACCGCGTAAGCAAGCCCCTCTATGGCAGGAAGGAAAATCCAGATCGAGCTTGGTGACGGGTAGGACGGGTTTTGATTGAGACCGCCATTAAGATCAAACTGCCAGTAAAACACCGCGAATGCCAAGAGCACGGTAATAGCAACCAAGTGCCTCCTTGCGATGTAGGAGCGACACTGATACGTCACCATCCCGAGAACAAACTGGTCGATTCTTCCAATAAGGGTCAGGTAGGCGAAGGACTGCACTTCACCCCATTCACTGTGAATGAAAAACCGCAGCAAGACAGCAGCGGCGATAACCGAAAGAGGCAAGAGCCGCGACTTTCTCATCATCCACAAGAGAAGGGGAAGGATCACATAAAAATGGAACTCTGCCGTAATCGACCATCCGCCATTTGGAAGAACGGGAAGCACGATACCCCGAGCAATGGAACGAATATAGAAGTCGACACGTCCGAGTTTTATGAAAAGCAGGACGCCGACAAAGGATAGAACTACAGCAAGCAGCGGCAGCAGGCGTAAAGCCCTGTTCCAAAGAAACGCCTTGTAATCTATCGTCTTGCCATCCAGCAGCTTTGCGAACAGGTAGCCGCTGAGCGTCATGAAAAGAGCTACACCTGTATGACCCTCTGCAAGCAGGGAAAATGGGATTATTGGGACGAATTCAAACGGGACAGGATAGCCGTTCTCCGCATGGGTAAAGTGCCATGCAAAAACCATGAAAACGGCAAGCGCCCTGACGTGATCCAAGGCAATGAAGTGAGCGCCGGAAGACGACTTCATGCAAGCAGCATAGCAGTCAGTCCCAAGGCTTGACGCACTACTAGCGGTTCCCTCACCGGCTCGCAGGTTGTGGAGCTTCGGCAGCCTAGGGCTAAATCATTACCCGAGTGTTTTGGATTGCGCATGGAACCGTTATCAGCCAAGCAGCATGCGGATCTTTTCCCATTCGTTGGGGAACAGGTTCAGCTTTCCAGGCATATCTTCGTCGAGGTACGAATAGTCGAGCGCCAGGAACTCTTCGCACAGCCGCTCGTAGTGCTCCAATAGGAAGTGTGAGTTGGGATCGAGATTTCGCACGAGTCCTAAGCCGGTGGGAGGCGTTCCAATGATGTTAATAGAAAGATCGGGGCGATACTTTTTTAGCAGCACGATCAGACGCCAGATATCCCCACTCCAGTTGACGATTCGCGGAGCACGGCCCGCGGATTCCTGGTCGAGCGGATAGCAATCATGAATCAGAATGATCGAGTCGCGCGCACAGTGGCGCTCAAGGTTGGCAAAATCGCGCAACGCAAACTCGAAGTTGTGCATACCATCGATGAAAGCCACATCGACCGGCCGGCCGCCGAGCTCGGCGCGCAGGTCGCGACCCGCGAAAAACGCGTCGCTGGTTTCCGCGAAAACCTTATGGTTCTCGGCTAGCGGGGCAGTAAGTTGAGGCTCCGGATCGATGCCTATCGCCAGCGTCGGGGGCTTCGCGAGCCTTAGCGAATCTCCCCGGAAAACGCCTATCTCGACGTAGGTGCGCGGCTTTACCTGGTCCAGAATACGCGCAAGGACCTCCATATAAAACTCCCCACCCAACTTGATTTGGGCCAGCAGCGCGAAAAGCATGGTCGAGTCAGGGGCAATCCGCCGCCCGCGCTCACAGTACTCAAGCGCGAGCCGGTGGTTGCCAAGAGCGTACCAGCCGGCTGCCAACTCACAAAGACAATGCGGATCATCGGGATCGAGATCTTCAGCGCGAGCAAAATCAGCCATGGCCTCGCGCAGCCGGCCGGCTTCACGCTTCGCGACACCGCGCAACATCAGCGCTGGTACACAGTCGGAGTTTTGCTCGAGCAGGGACGTCAGCATCTCGATGGCCTCGTCGTGCAACGATTGGTTACGGAGCTCGCTGGCACGCCTGAGAATATCGCGTTCGACGGGTGCCTTACGACTGCTTATCAGATCTTTTAGGAGTCTAAGGAGCATGGATGCATGGTCATGGTTATGGTTTACTCAATTCCCAAGATATTTCGTTGCACTGGATAAACGCATGTGATTAGTTTCGAAACGGTCTAAATGCGAGATTGTCTCGATTCCCACCGCCAAGCGTCTTCCACGATGCGCTCCAGATTCGTATAGCGCGGCGCCCATCCCAACTCTTGCCTCGCCCGGGAAGCATCAGCCACCAGCCGCGCGGGGTCGCCCGGCCGACGCGGCGCGTCCTCGACTCCGATAGCCCGCCCCGTGACGCGCTGCGCGGTGTCGATCACCTCCTGAACGCTGAAACCGTTTCCGTTGCCGAGATTGAACGCATCGGTCTGCCCGCCATCCCCCAGGTAAGCGAGCGCCAGAAGATGCGCCTCGCAGAGGTCGACCACATGCACGTAATCCCGGATGCAGGTGCCGTCGGGCGTATCGTAATCGCGGCCGAAGACCTTCACAGCCCTGCGCCGGCCGGACGCCGCCTGGAGCACCAGCGGAATGAGATGGGTTTCGGGGTCGTGCCGCTCCCCCAACAAACCATCCGGATCGGCGCCTGCCGCATTAAAATACCGCAACGACATCGATCTCAGTCCGTAGGCATGATCGAAATCGGCCAGCATCCGCTCGACCATCAGCTTCGACGTTCCGTAGGGATTGACGGGATTCTTCGGATGGCGTTCGTCTATTGGAACGCATTCGGGCTCCCCGAATACCGCCGCGCTTGAGGAGAATATCAGGTTTCCGGCTCCATGCTCGTGCATGGCTTCAAGCAGGTTCAGCGTATTGGCAACGTTGTTGCGGTAATACCGGTCAGGCTTTTCTACCGACTCGCCGACCTGAATAAGGGAAGCAAAGTGAATGACCCCATCGAAGCGATGGCTGGAGAAAATCCGGTCGAGAATAGGCTGGTCGCCCAAATCGCCTTCAATCACTTCGCCGCCGAGAATCGCATCGCGATGGCCGGTAGAGAAATTATCGAGAACGGTAACGGAATTACCGCTTTCAAGCAGCAGTTTGACCATGTGGGAGCCTATGTAGCCGGCCCCGCCGATCACAAGTACATTCATACTGCGAAGACTCCTTCTACCGTCGAGTTTCTATACTACTCAGTTTTCCGCCGCCGCGATGTGAAATATGTCCATGACGCACGGACCGCAGACGCGTTAGACTGGTGGCCTTTGACTGTGGCCCCCTTTGTTCGAATTGGGTCCAATCATGAGCCGGGCCCATGACACTCACGTCGCGCTCCTTTAGAATCCCCATCATAGCAATGACAGGCAGCGCCCAATGAAAGCAGTAATCCTGGCTGGCGGCCTCGGTACAAGGCTGAGCGAGGAAACGGTAATGCGGCCTAAACCGATGGTGGAGATCGGCGGCAAGCCGATCCTCTGGCACATCATGAAGCACTACTCCCATTTCGGCGTCAACGACTTCGTGATCTGCCTCGGCTACAAGGGCTATATGATCAAGGAATACTTCGCCAACTATTTTCTGCACATGTCGGATGTCACCATCGACCTGGCCCGGAACCGAACGGATATCCATGAGAACAAGGTCGAGCCCTGGCGCGTCACGCTGGTGGACACCGGCGAGCAGACGCAGACGGGCGGGCGACTGAGGCGGGTTCGGAACTATCTCGACCAGGAGCCGTTCTGCATGACCTATGGCGACGGCGTGGGCGACATCGACATCCGGGCGCAACTGGAATTCCACCGCGCCCACGGCGGGCTGGCGACGATCACCGCGACGCAGCCGCCCGGCCGCTTTGGCGTGCTGGACGTGGACGAGCAGCGCGTCTCGGGAATTCGGGAGAAACCTAAGGGCGACGGCGCCTGGATCAACGGCGGATTTTTCGTCCTCTCGCCGCGCGTGCTCGATTACATCGATGGCGACGACACGCTTTGGGAGCGCGCACCTCTGGAGCGCCTGGCCGCCGAGGACCAACTTTTTGCCTACAAGCATAGTGGCTTCTGGCACCCGGTAGACACTTTGCGCGACAAAACGTACCTTGAGGAGTTGTGGGCAACCGGCCGGGCGCCATGGAAACTGTGGCAATAGACGCCGCGTTCTGGCACAGCCGGAAGGTGCTTGTTACCGGACATACTGGATTCAAGGGCTCCTGGCTCACGCTCTGGTTGCAGCAGCTCGGCGCGCAAGTTGTTGGATACGCGCTGGAACCGCCCACGCGGCCGAGCCTGTTCGAAACTGCGCGCGTTAAAGAAAGCATCGTTTCGGTAACTGGCGACGTACGTGACCTGGATCGTCTTTCCGCAGTCGTCGTTGAACACAGACCGGAAATCGTTTTCCACCTCGCCGCCCAGGCGATTGTGCGCGAGGGCTACTCCGATCCCGTGTCCACCTTTTCGGTCAATGTCCTTGGCACGGTGCACGTACTGGAAGCGCTGCGGCGCGCCGGCTGCGCTCGCGTCATCGTCAACGTCACCAGCGACAAGTGCTACGAGAACCGCGAGCGGATCCGGCCGTACCGGGAGGACGAACCGCTCGGCGGCTTCGACCCCTACAGCAGCAGCAAAGCCTGCTCCGAACTGGTCACGAGTGCTTACCGCAGTTCCTATCTCGCCTCTTCGGGAACCGCGCTGGCCTCGGCGCGTGCCGGCAACGTCATCGGTGGGGGCGACTGGGCGAAGGATCGCCTATTGCCCGATCTGGTGCGCGCGTTCATGCAGAGCGAACCGGCGATGATCCGCTACCCGGAAGCCCTGCGTCCCTGGCAGCATGTCCTCGACCCGCTGTGCGGCTACCTGTTGCTGGCGCAGGCGCTGTGGCACGACAGTCAGAATTTTGCGGAGGCTTGGAATTTCGGCCCCGATGAGAGCGACGGGCACCAAGTCGCCTGGCTCGTGGAGCGCGCTGTCGCCGAATGGGGCGCCGGGGCGGCTTGGCAGCGCGGCGCTACCGCTCACCCGCACGAAGCCAATCTGTTGCGCCTTGACACAAGCAAGGCGCGGATGAGGCTGAATTGGCGGGCCCGCTGGCACGTGGAAAAAGCGCTGTATCATACGATCGCCTGGTACAAGGCGTGGGCCGCCGGGGACGACATGCGAGCCTTTTCGCTGCGCCAGATCGCCGAGTACGCGGAACGCCGATGACAGAGGAAGAACTGCACGCGTTGCGCAGGAAGATAGGCGAACTCGCCCGCACCTATGCGCGCGTCGCCTTTGAGCCGGCGACATTCGTGCCCGGCAGCAGTAGCGTACCTCCATCGGGCAAAATGATCGGCGAGCATGAGATCGCAAATCTGATAGACGCTGCGCTCGACGGCTGGCTGACCGCCGGTCGCTTCAACGTCGCATTCGAACAAAAACTTGCAGCTTATCTCGGCGTCGCGCACGCCATCACCACCAACTCGGGCTCCTCGGCCAACCTGCTGGCGCTCAGCGCACTGACCTCGCCGCAACTCGGCGACCGCGCACTCCAGCCCGGCGACGAAGTGATCACCGCCGCCGCAGGCTTCCCCACTACGGTCAACCCGATCTTGCAGAACGGGCTGGTGCCGGTACTCGTCGATTCTTCGCTGCCGACTTACAACATCGACGCCGGCCGGATCGAGGGGTCGATCGGAGAACGAACACGCGCCATCATGGTCGCGCACACGCTGGGAAACCCGTTCGACGTCGACGCCATCACGCGCATTGCAGAGCGCCACAACCTGTGGCTGGTCGAGGACTGCTGCGACGCCTTGGGCTCGACCTGGCGCGGGCGCAGGGTCGGCACGTTCGGTCACCTCGGAACGCTGAGCTTCTACCCGGCGCACCACATCACCATGGGCGAAGGCGGCGCCGTATTCACCAGTGACGCAACGCTGAAGCGCATCATCGAATCCTTTCGCGACTGGGGCCGCGATTGCTGGTGCGCACCAGGCAAGGAAAACACTTGCGGCAAACGGTTTGCCTGGCAGCTAGGCGATCTTCCCTTTGGGTATGATCATAAATATACGTATTCACATTTGGGCTATAACCTTAAGATCACAGATATGCAGGCCGCAGTCGGCCTGGCGCAGCTTCAAAGGTTGCCGGAATTTGTTGAAAAGAGGAAGCAGAACTTCCGGTACTTGAAACAACGCCTGCAAAACGTCGAAGAATTCCTGATATTACCGGAAGCAACGCCAAACAGTGATCCATCGTGGTTCGGCTTTCCCGTAACCATGCGTGAAAATGCGCCGGCCGCTCGCGTCGATTTACTGAAATACCTGGACCAATACAAGATCGGAACCCGCCTGTTATTCGCGGGCAACCTCACGCGCCAACCCTACTTCAAGGGCCGGCCTTATCGAGTCGTTGGAGAACTCAAGAATGCCGAAACGATCATGAACAACACCTTCTGGCTCGGGGTATATCCGGGCCTCGATAGCAAAATGCTAGATTACGTGGCGGATCATATCGAGACTTTCTTCGGCGTCAACTTTTGATGCCTGTGGCCGAATAGCGGGACGGCTGTTAACAATGGTGATATTGCTTACCGGTCGGAGTGGATATATCGGCCGCAATCTTCACGAGCAAATGGCGGGCCGCTATAAAATTCTGGCACCGCTGAGGCAGGAACTGGACTTGATGGACTCGGATGGCGTAAGGCGATATCTCGAGCAGCACCTGGTTGACGCTGTCATTCATTGCGCCACCACTCCAGGCCATCGCAATGCTCCGCTAGTGCCCGATCTTGCGGCCAGAAACATCCGCATGTTTCTAAATTTCGCGAGAAGCCGGCACTTGTTCCGAAAGATGATCTATCTTGGTTCAGGGGCAATATATGACATGCGGTATTACACGCCGCGCGTGAGGGAAGACGACTACGATAATCATGTTCCCGTGGATGACCACGGGTTCTCCAAGTATGTTATCGCAAAACTTGTGCAGAGCTGCGACAACATTGTCGAGTTGCGGCTATTCGGCGTGTTTGGCAAGTATGAAGACTACGCGATCCGGTTCATATCCAATGCCATATGTAAGGCTTTATACGGCCTGCCTATTACATTGAAGCAAAATAGGCGATTCGATTATGTATACGTAGACGACCTGACGCAGGTGATCGACCATTTCCTGCATAATCAGTGGATACACAAATGCTATAACGTGACTTCAGATGAAACCATCGAATTAAAGGCCGTTGCTGAACTTGTAAAAGAGTCCGCTGCCCGAGACATCGATATCGTGATTCAACAGCCCGGTCTCGGACTGGAATATAGCGGTGATAATGCAAGACTGAAGAGTGCGATGGGTAAATTGCCATTTGCTCCTCTATCGGTGTCCGTCAAGAAACTTTTCAAGTGGTACAAGGAAAATTTCGACTCAATAGACAAAACCAAACTTCTCGTCGATAAATAGCAGCTCATATGATCAGAGTCAGCGATTACTTGGCCAAGCGCGTTGCGGAAATGGGAGTCCGCCACGTTTTCATGATTTCAGGCGGCGGAGCAATGCACCTTAATGACGCCTTCGGAAAACACGAAGACCTGCAATACATCTGCAACCATCATGAGCAGGCGTGTGCTATTGCGGCAGAAGGTTACGCTCGCATCTCGGGAAACATCGGAGTTGCGGTCGTCACGAGCGGACCGGGTAGTACTAATACCATTACCGGTGTATTAGGCATGTGGCTGGATTCGATACCCGGGTTAATCATCTCTGGCAACGTGAGGTATGCGACAACAGTCGAGAGCACGGGCCTGCCGCTGCGCCAACTTGGAGATCAGGAAGCGAATATTATCGCCATCGTGCGGTCCGTCACCAAATATGCGGTGATGGTCAAGGATCCGAGCAGCATTCGGTATCACTTCGAGAAAGCGGTTTATCTCGCCAAGCATGGACGTCCCGGGCCAGTGTGGCTCGATATCCCGCTGGACGTGCAGGCCGCGAAAGTCGAGGAGTCATCGCTCCCCGGCTATTCCCCAGTTGAAGACGAAATCCGTTTTGAGCCGGACGCCATACGTAAGCATGCCTTGGAAATCATCGACCGTATCCGCTCATCCGAACGCCCCCTGCTTCTCGCAGGCAACGGCATCAGACTGTCGGGAGGTTTGGATGCGTTCTACGAAGCGGTGGACCGCCTCAATATTCCAGTGCAAACGGCAATGGGCGCCAACGATCTTATCCATTCAGACCACCCGTTATTCTTCGGCCGCCCTAGCGTCACTGGTGACCGCTCCAGCAACTTCATAGTCCAGAACTGCGATCTATTGCTCAGTATCGGTGCACGCCAAGGGGTACGCACCATATCGTACCTGTTTGAGGCGTTTGCCAGAGATGCCTACAAGATTCATGTAGACATCGACGAAGCGGAATTGAAAAAACCGACGGTATTCCCGGATCAACGTATCCACTGCGACGCGAAACTGCTGCTTGAAGAAATCGTGTCTCAGCTGCGCCCGAGTGAACTGGAGCCTAAAGCCAACTGGATCGAGTGGTGCCGCGAACGCCGTCACCGCTATCCAAGCGTCATTCCGGAATACCGGGCGCAGAAGGAGTTTGTGAACTCGTTTCATTTCGTCGAAGTGCTTTCCCAACTTGCCGCACCCAACGATATTTTCGTGCTGGCAGACGGTGCTGCGAATACCTGCACCTTTCAGGCCGTGTCATTGAAACACGGACAACGGCTATTTACCAACTCGGGCTGCGCCTCGATGGGCTACGATCTCCCCGCGGCAATTGGGGCGTGCTTTGCCGGCAACCGCGGCAGAATCCTTTGCGTTGCAGGTGATGGGAGTATTCAGTTGAATATTCAGGAACTCCAGACCATCGTTCATCACCGGTTGCCGATCAAGATCTTCCTGTGGAACAACCGGGGCTACGCATCCATCCGGATGACGCAGGACGCGTATTTTCCGGGCGGATACGTCGCCGCTGATCCGTCTAGCGGCGTCTCTTTTCCAGATATGGCAAAGATAGCCCAGGCCTACGGATTGCCGGCTCTTCGCGTCCACGACCACACGATACTTCGGGAAAGCATTCAGGCAACCCTGGACAGTCCAGGGCCCGTATTATGCGAAATCATTATGGCGCCTGACCAACCGCTATTGCCGAAGCTTGCCTCCGAATTGAAGCCGGACGGTACAATGGTATCTAAGCCGCTCGAAGACATGTTCCCGTTCCTTTCTCGCAACGAATTCATGGAAAACATGCTGATAAAGCCTTGGGAAACGAGCACGTGAGTGAGCTAAGAGCCACCGACATTCCTTCCGTGGTCAGTGGGCTCAGAGCGCTGAACGTCGATGCAGCTATCGGTTTGCCCGAGGAGCTTTTCCTTTATGTTAGCTCCATTACCCCGCTAGTTAATGTGGACTTGCTAATCAAGGATGATCGCGGGCGAGCCCTGCTGACTTGGCGTGACGACTCTTACTACGGGCCTGACTGGCACGTACCGGGAGGGATCTTCGGTTCAAGGAAACGTTCATGGACCGCATCCAAGCCGTTGCCAGGATCGAACTCGGGGCAACCGTGAGAGCGGACACGACACCGTTGGCCATAAACCACGTGATAGATCCGTCCCGCGATGTGCGGGGGCACTTTGTTTCTCTCCTGTTCAAATTCACGCTGACATCGGCGCCTGATGAGACTCGCTATTTTAACTCCGGAGCTCCTCTACCTGGACAATGGTGTTGGCATGACACACCACCGCATGGTCTCCTTGTCATACAAGAAATGTACCGCCCATTCTCTCGCTGATCGTCGACCAGGACGGTTAATGCTTGTCTCAAAATCATTGATACCTTCCGGGTCCTATGTCCCCAGCCACCGCGAAAATACGCTTACTCTGTAAAATCGTCTTGCCAGGGTTCGCTCTCGCTGTAGTTTTTCATTATTGGATGGGTGAGTTTTTGAACTTAGGCCACCCATGGAACTCCTTCCTGTTTTTGCCCCAAGATCGGTTCAATGATTGGCATAATTCAGTTTTTTCTGCTGCCACGTATGATCCGTACTTTAAGCACGGGGCAGCAATTTCTGCATATTTTCCGTTTTCATATATCGTTTTTCTTTCCGCTGCTGGGCTGTCTCGGCAAGCTAGCATCATTTATTTTCTCCTTATCTCTCTCGTGCTAGTGTTGGGTAGCGTTTGCCTTTATTGGCAAGTTGTTCTGAGGCCCCTCCTGAAGGAGGAACGGGACAAACAAAGTCTCGTTGCGCTTTGTGTGTCGATCGCAGTCTCCTACCCGCTGCTCTTCGCACTAGACCGCGGGAATATCGATGCTTGGATTGCCGCAGCCTGTCTTGTTTTCGTATCTCTCCTACGAACACGATTCGCTGCGACGGGGTCTATGGCGCTCGGAATTGCCATTGCTCTCAAAGGATACCCAGCAATCTTTCTCTTGCTCGCCATGGTGGATCGGCGCTACGGCCAGATCATCTTGGCATGCGGCATCGCATTAGTTCTTACTTTATCCGCACTAGCGTTTTTCGATGGAGGTTTGGTCCACAACTTCGTCGGCTTAAAGCTTGGACTCGAAACCTATCGTCAAAGATATGTTCTTGGGTTCGGCAGCATTCATTACAGCGCTGATCCATATAATGCCATTCGCTTCATCTATGAGGGATTACGAAGACTCGCCGGCAGCGGCGCTTCGCAGTCAACAAGTCCATTGTTTCTCGATATTTACAATCTGGTGTCTTTTTGTTTTGCGCTAGTTTTATCCTTCTTTGTTCTGTTCGTTCCATGTTCTCGATGGCGTCGCGTTATGGCAGTTTGCTTATTAGCGATTTTATTTCCCAACGTCGCCAATGACTACAAATTACTAATGTTGCTGCCAGGTTTATGTGCTCTTATCGCGGATGCGGAAAACGCACAAAGAGAAACGAGGGCGCTACAATATGTCGCCGTTCTAATGGTTCCAAAGCATTATTATTTCATTCTCGGCGTAAGTATTAGTAGCATTATTAGCCCGATATTCCTGTCAACGCTTGCTTGGAATGTACTAAAGGGGCGTGAATCGTGGCGCGTCGCGTTAAATCAAGTGCCGGCTCGCCTAATGTGGTACTGTCCCTGGATCTTCCATCGTCGATGGTTATTTGCGAAGGATCGTGATTCCAAAATGCAAAAGGCAAGACAGGCGATTAACGAGTTGAGACCTTTATGAACAGCTTGGGATCGTTGGTTTTATCGATTAGAGCAAAATCTGAAGACGTTCCTGCAAGAATTGAGTGCGAAGAAGGCAGGTGAACACGCTATCTCCGCGCCGCGGCACGGGAGTGGTGCGACCTTTATGAAGAATTCGTCCGACTTAGGCGAGACGCGATTTTCGCAAGCTAAATATCGTGCTAGAAATTTGTGGCCTAAGACTACTCTACTCCTTGAGCCGATAAAATTCTCGGTCGTGGGCTTAGTCGGTTTTGTGGTGAACATGGTTAGCTTTAAGTTATTGCTTCTAGCTGGGGTTAGCTCCCTTTTCGCCCCGATCCCGGCATTCTTGATAGCCGTTACGAATAACTACATTTTGAATTCGAAATTTACTTTCCGGACGCCTTCCCACAAATATCTTCGATTAGATAAATATGCACTTTACGTTGGGGGCAACGTAGCCGGACTCGGCGTAAATCTAACGGTCTACTATCCTTGCCTGCTCTTATTGGGTCTGTCGCCTCTCGTATCACAATTCACTGGCATTCTTTCCGCCGCGATATGTGACTTCATAGTTGCCCGCATGTTACTGCGTACATAGGACAAATGGATAAAAGTAGAATTCTCGTCACAGGGGCAACTGGCTTTCTCGGCAGCCTCCTATGTAAGCGACTTGCTTCTATAGAACACTACAAGCTCTACTGTACGCACCGGGAACGATCCAACCTATCAGTGTTGTCGCAAATTTGCGACAAGATAGAGCTGGTACGGCTAGATGATCCGAGGCGATTAGCTGACGCGGTCGAAGGGATTAACAACATTGATGCGATCATCCATTGCGCGACCAATTATGGCCGAGGCTCACAAGATCCCAATGAGCAGATAGAGGCCAATCTCGTACTTCCTCTTCAGCTTATCCAGCTAGGAAGCCAGCTTGGAATTAAAGTTTTCATTAATACCGACACCTACTTAGACAAAGGGGTCGATTATTATTCTCTTTCCAAAAAACAGTTTGCGGAGTGGCTCCGATTTTTTGCAGAACGCATTAATTGCGCAAATGTTGTTATCGAGCATTTCTTTGGACCATCAGATGACCAGACGAAATTCGTCAGCTGGTTAATCCGGTGTTTTTTGGATAAGGTTCCAGAGATTGAACTTACCGAAGGGCGGCAGCGGCGTGATTTTGTTTACATAGACGATGTTGTAGAGGCGTTTGTCCATGTCTTGGCCCACTCACTTCACAAGAAATTACCACTGACAAGATACGAGGTGGGATCGGGATACAGCGTCCCTATTAGGCATTTTGTCGAATTAGTACAGTCTTTATGCGACGGGGTCTGCACTAAGCTCAATTTTGGTTCTGTACCATATCGGAAGAATGAGCCAATGGAAGCCTCTATCGATCTTAGTGCGCTGTATGCCTTAGGATGGAAACCTAACGTAACGTTGGTAGATGGACTTCGAAGAACTATCGAGCATGAAAAGAAGGCCAGGCTAGTCCAATGATGTTCTTAATAACCGGAGGGTGCGGATTTCTAGGTTTCTCCGTTACACAACGACTTGTCGCGCAAAAACGGGGGCGAGTCACGGTATTTGACAATCTGAGCCGCATTGGCACGCGGGAAAATCTTACCGTGCTTGAGAAAAACGACTTAATAGATTTCGTTCCAGGAGACGTGAGAGATCGAGATTTAGTGGAAACGGTTATCGAGCGGATTCGGCCGGACGTCATTTACCATTTAGCGGGGCAGGTCGCTATGACGACTTCATTGGGCCAACCGAGGTTCGACTTCGAAGTCAACGTCTTGGGCACGATTAATGTGCTAGAGGCAGTGAGACGACAATCTCCTCATTCGATCATCGTGTATTCCTCCAGCAACAAGGTATATGGGGATTTGGACTATTTGCGGTATACCGAATTGGAGACCCGCTATAGACTTGACGACTTTCCTAAAGGTCTGAATGAGTCCACACGATTGGATTTCACCACGCCATACGGATGCTCAAAGGGGGCCGCTGATCGGTATGTTAGTGACTACGCAAGGATGTTCGATATAAGGACGGTGGTTTTACGGCATTCATCGATTTATGGCGTTAATCAACGTAGTACGGTCGATCAGGGGTGGGTGGGGTGGTTTTTATCAGAAATGCTGTCTGCCCAGAATGAAGAGGAGGGGAAAACAATTGCGGTCGCCGGTGACGGGAAACAAGTACGTGATCTGTTGTTCTGCACAGACGCAGCAGAACTTTATTCACGTATTCCCGATTATATTGATAGCGCAAGCGGCATGGCCTTTAACGTTGGGGGCGGTGTTAGAAACGCAATGTCCATATTAGAGTTGGTTCGGTTTGCTGAAAACAAACTAGGGACACAGGTAAAACTCCAACATAACCCGCGCCGTCGCAGCGATCAAAAAGTCTTTATTTCAGACAATAGTCTCGCTTCAAAAGTTTTTGAGTGGCAGCCGACTGTATCTTTTGAAGCCGGCATATTGCAGACAGTGGAATGGCTCAAAGATGGAAGCGCAAGATCTCACAATTAGTATTTGCATTCCTGCATTCAGAGAAGCTGAGAACTTGGTTCGCCTACTTCCCGAGCTCCGTAGCCATCTAGATGCGACACGCATAAACTACGACATCATCATTATCGACTCCATGTTGCCACAAGATAGTACGCAGGAGGTGTGTAAGTGCCACGGCGTACGCTATATTAATCGGGTTGGCGACGATTCATACGGCGCTGCAGTCCGAACGGCAATAAGCTCGTTCTCGGGTGACTACATAGTATTTATGGACGCCGACATGTCCCATAATCCAGCGTTTCTCGGAGAATTTATAAAGGTTATTGGGCAGGGCAATGACCTCGTTGTTGCTTCCCGTTTCGTCAGCGGCGGCGGGACTGAAAATTCTGTAGTTCTTCGTCTAATGAGTATTTTTTTGAACCATGTCTATCGGTTTGTTCTTAAACTCCCCGTCCTTGACGTTTCGAACAGCCTTAAAGGATATAGGCGATCGTTGGTAGAAGGGCTGACTTTGCATGCAAAAAACTTTGACATAGTGGAGGAACTCTTGTTTCTCGCTGTTCGCCGCCAAAATGAACGCGGGGTTCCTATTAAGATCGTCGAAATGCCAATGACTTTTCAACGCCGCTATGCGGGGCATTCAAAAAGACGCTTAGTCGTATTCATCGTAGACTATGTTTGTTTGTTGATGCGGCTACTTAGAATGAGGTATTGGTCATGACTGTAAACCGCCACGTGGTTTTGATCTCCGAGAGGCAGCGCGACTACAACGAGGTGCGGCACGCAGCTCCATAGGCAGGTAATGACGCAATACGAGAGATTGTTTAATCTTGCAACCTAGGACGCTACTAACCAAAAATTGGCGGCGCTAAAGGGAGCAGGTAACTTTCGAAAAACCTCTATAGGGAGCACGATGAATACCGTAGAAAGAGAAATGGTCAGGGTTCTTCAAGACCTCAAACAGAATCACCACGTCAGCGGCGTCAAAGCCGAGTTTGAGGCTGAAGGCACGCGCATGGAAGAAGCGATGCGCCTTAAAGAGGTCGTGATGGCTGCCGGGCTCGACCTTACCATAAAGATTGGCGGCTGCGAGGCGATTCGTGACATGTACGAAGCGCGGGTGCTCGGCGTTGAGCGAATCGTCGCGCCCATGATTGAAACCGCTTTTGCGTTGACCAAGTTCATCAAGGCCATCGAGTTGGCCTTCCCCGAAGACGAAAAACGGCACATGGATTTCGCGGTCAACGTTGAAACCATCACCGGGACAAGGAACTTTGCCGAGATGCTCGCCGCGCCGGGCGTAGAGAGAATCGGTGAAGTCGTTATCGGTCGGGTTGACATGACAGGCTCGATGGGGCTAGGCCGCGACGATATCAACACGGATGCCATTTTCAATATCGCCAAGGACATTTGTGCCAAGGCCAAAGCAAAAGGACTGAAGACCGTAATCGGTGGAGGGGTATCTGCGCATTCTTTACCTTTTTTCAGGAATCTTCCGAAAGGACATCTGGATCGCTATGAAACACGCAAAGTTATCTTCAGCTGCCCCGGCGCGCTGAGCGACGACGCCGAAAAAGGCATCTTGAAGGCCGTTTACTTCGAGTTGCTGTGGTTGAAAAACAAGCGCGACTTTTACGGTCTGATTTACACCGAAGACGAAAACCGGATCAATATGCTCGAGGACCGATATAAGAAGACGATGGAGAAGCTCGGAATCGTAGGATGAAAGGGCGGATTGCTCTGGTAACGGGCGCATCCCGCGGCATTGGTCGACACGTCGCGGAAGCGCTGAAGTCGTATGGCGCCCATGTCATAGCACCAAGTCGAGCGGAAATGGATTTGGCTTCTCCAGAAGCCGTAAACCACTATCTTGGCGCCGTCGGAAGGCAAATCGATATCCTCGTGAATAACGCCGGGATTAACGACCTCGCCGGCGTCGACGAAATCACCGATGAAATTATGCTCCGGACGATGCGGATCAACGTGCTCAGTCCACTGCAAATCACCCAGCACGTGGCGGCTGGCATGAAAGCCCGGCGTTACGGGCGCATCGTAAACATAAGCTCGGTCTGGAGCTTCGTCACGAAAGAACGCCGCCTACCCTATTCCGCCAGTAAGTCCGCCTTGAATGGGATTACGCGAACGGTCGCCGTCGAACTGGCCCCTTTCAACGTCCTGGTCAATGGGGTTGCTGCTGGCTACGTCAATACCGATCTCACCCGGCAGAACAATTCCCCCGAGGAAATCAACGAGATTGCCGCGACCATACCCATGAACCGGTTGGCCGACCCCTCTGAAATCGCTGAACTCGTAGCTTTCATGTGTTCAGAGAAAAACTCTTACATGACAGGACAGGTCGTCGTCATAGATGGTGGTTTTATATGCAAGTGATCAACGTCAAATCGGCGTTGCGGGATTACCAGGTTCACATTACTGAGACAACCGACTTCATCCGTGACCTAGGAAACATAAAAGAGCGTCTTTACGTCATTGACAGTAACGTATGGGAGATCTACCGGGAACAGATTTTCCGAGGCATTGACCCATCCAAAGTCATGGTGTTGCCGATACACGAAGACCGGAAGAACTTGTACACGGTCATGGAAGTTTACGACGAGTTGATGTCGCGAGCCGCCAAACGGAATATGACCTTGATATCGATTGGAGGCGGGATTGTCCAGGACATCACGGGCTTTGCGGCATCAACGTTGTATCGGGGATTGAACTGGCTCTATGTGCCGACCACGCTGCTCGCACAGGCCGACAGTTGCATCGGCTCCAAGACGTCTCTTAACTACAAGAATTACAAGAATCTGGTTGGGACATTTTTCCCACCAAACAGTATTTACCTGCACCCTTCATTCCTTAAGACGCTACGCGACGAAGACTTTTATAGCGGACTTGGCGAGGTCATCAAGCTTCATCTGATAGGGGGTGCCGACCACGTGAAATCGCTGCTGGCTCGAATCGACCAGGTACGCGAACGCCAACCGAATGCCCTGTTGGATGCGATCAGCGGCTCGCTCAATGTGAAGCTGGGATTCCTGGATGACGAGTTCGATAGGGGAAAAAGAAATTTTCTGAATTTCGGCCACTGCTTCGGTCATGCCCTCGAAGCCACATCGAATTTCGCCATTCCTCATGGCCAGGCAGTGATGACCGGTATGGTTTTTGCGAACATTGTGGCCAAGAATAGAAGGTTCATGTCCAAAAATTTCTTCGCCGAGCTGAATGAAAAAATTCTTCTTGATAATATTGTCTCACGGCCTACTCAAGATCATCTCAATATGGAGCATATCTACTCAGCCATGAAAATGGATAAGAAACGCATAGGAGACGGGTTGACGTTGATCATGCAGGGCGATGGCTACAAGATGACCAAGATTACTGATCTCTTTCATCCTGAACTTGAAAAATCCATAGATGAGCTGAAGGAAGTGATTGGTGTTATTTAGGACCCACCCCGACCGTATCTGCCATATCAAAGAATCTATGAGGGCGTCCGTCGGTTTTGGGCCAAATGTGCCTGCCGAACCAAGTAGTCAAGCTTTGTCCGAGACATCGCTTGATCAACAGCCAGGTATACAATCAGTTCTCGATCGATGGCTTCCAACCCTACACCGCCGACCATGAAACTCATCAGCGTCGTCACCCCTTGTTACAACGAAGAGGATAACGTCGCGCAACTCTGCGAGAGGATCAGGGCGCAATTCGCGACCCTGCCCAAGTATCGATGGGAACATATTTTCATCGATAACGCGTCGACGGACGGAACGGTCGATCGAATCAAGGCCATAGCCGCGACCGATAAGAGCGTGAAACTGATCGTCAATTGCCGCAATTACGGCCACCTCCGTTCCCCGCTACATGCTTTTTTTCAAGCCGGTGGCGACGCCGTGATCGTGATGGTTTCGGATCTGCAGGATCCGCCGGAACTAATCCCTGAATTCATCGCCAAGTGGGAGCAGGGTTTCAAGGTGGTCGCCGGGATCAAACCCAAGAGTCGAGAGACAGCACTTATGTTTCTCGTGCGACGGCTTTATTACAAGACGATCAATAGGATCTCGGATGTTCCTTTGATCGAGAATTTCACCGGCTTTGGTCTTTATGACCGGGAGGTCGTTGAAGCAATCAGAAATACGGGTGACCGCAACCCTTACTTCCGTGGGCTCATTGCTGACCTGGGGTACCCTCGCGCCGAAATTCCCTTCGTTCAACAGAGACGCACCCGCGGCGTCACCAAGAACAATTTCTACAGCCTATACGACATGGCAATGCTCGGCGTCACCAGTCACTCCAAGGTGCCGTTGCGATTGGCCACGATGGCTGGCTTTGGGCTTTCCCTGCTCAGCTTGCTGGTGGCCCTCGGCTATCTCGTCGCCAAGCTCTTATACTGGGATAGTTTCAGCCTCGGGACGGCTCCCATCCTGATCGGCCTGTTCTTCTTCGCCTCGGTGCAACTCTTTTTCATCGGTATCCTCGGGGAATACATCGGGGCCATCCACACCCAGGTGGTCAAGCGACCGCTGGTAGTTGAGAAAGAGCGCGTCAATTTTGATGACTGTGTCGGAGGGAGATGAAATAGGAATGCTGCGGCGCGCCCGAGATCTATGGCAGGGCAGCGAAAAGACGCGCTTCCTCGTCGTCGGCACCTGGAACACCGCCTTCGGCTATATGGTGTTCATTATCGCGTATTTCCTGCTGCACCATGTGCTGCATTACCTCATCATCATGCTGATCGCGCATTTCATCTCGGTGTGCAACGCCTTCGTCGGCCACAAATTGCTGGTGTTCCGCAGTAGCGGCAGCCTGCCTGGCGAGTTCCTGCGCTTCAACATGAGCTACGGCGGAACCATCGTCTTCGGCCTGAGTGCGATGCCGATAATGGTGGAAATCCTGCATCTGCATCCCATCGCAGCTCAGGGCATCCTGATCGTCGTCACCGTAGTTCTCAGTTACTTTTTGCACAAAAAGATTTCATTTCGCCGGCACCCATGAGTTTTTTTTCCTCTCGGCCCGTGCCGGAAGGCACGGCCGCGGACATCATGGGACTCCCGCCGATCGACCTCGCCGATCGCTTGGCGGTTGCCTACCTCGCATTTCCGGTGCTGATTTTTTTCCTCGGCTGGTTCTCTCCCGAAGTTGGAGGAGTGCTCGCCCTGCTCCTGCTGGTTGGGGCCTCGCCGCTATTCGGCGGGCGTGGCGCCGGGTTGGGTTTCGGCCCCTCGCCGGGCGTCGTTCTCATCGCTCTCGCCGCCGCGCTGGCGTGGACCGGACTCGGCGGCGCGGGCCATTTCGTCTACGCCAACGCCGACTGGCCGACACGGGATGCCGTATTGCGCGATCTCGTCGTCTCGGGATGGCCGCCGAGCTACGGCACGATGGGCGGCGTCGACATCATCCTGCGCAGCCCGGTCGCGTACTACCTACCTGCCGCGTTGCTCGGCAAGGCGCTCGCGCTGGAATGGGCGGATTTCCTGCTGTTCCTGTGGACGGCTCTTGGTGTCGGATTGTTTTTCGTGATTGCACTATCAGGGACGCGCACGGTACGGCACGTCGTTATCGCGATTGCTGTCATCGTCTTTTTCAGCGGCATGGACATTTTCGGCACCAATCGTTTCGTCGTGGACCGGCCCGACCTGACCGATCATCTCGAATGGTGGGCGGGGATATTCCAGTATTCCGCCAATACCACTCAGCTCTTGTGGGTGCCCAACCACGCTCTGCCGGGGTGGCTCGTGGCGGCGCTCATCTACAAACACTGGCGCAATCCGGAATTCCTCAAGATCGCGCCGATTGCGATCGCGGTGACGCCGCTCTGGTCGCCGCTCGTAACCATCGGTCTGGCGCCGTTCGCGATCCTGATTGCCGCGCATCACCTGCGCCAGGACACGTGGCGCGCCGGCGTGCTTCCCTGGTCATGGCTCGGAGCGCTGACGACGATCGCAGCCACTGGCTACTACCTCGTGCTCGACGGCGCCAGCATTCGCTCAGGCTGGACGGCAGGTTTCATCAACTCGCTTGATGCTCTGGCGAACATATACGTTAAATTCGTTTTGCTCGAATTCGGCTTTCTCGCCCTGGCGGTATGGCTCATCCGGCGCGATGTCCTGATCGTGGTGTCCGCGCTTATCCTGCTGGCATTGCCCTTCTACATGTTCGGGCCGGGGAACGACCTTGCCATGCGCAGCTCCATCCCGGCGCTCATGATCCTCTGCCTGTCGGCGGTCGATGCCCTGTCACAGGTAAACTGGAACGAGCGCCCCAAGCAGGTCATTCCGCTGCTGTTCTGTCTCACCATCGGCTCCGTCACCGCCATCCACGAGATTGCGCGGGCGGTGCTCTTTTCGCGCTGGCCGCCGGAGCTGCACCGCAATCTGATCGAGGTTTCACGCGGCACGCCGGCGCATTATGTGGCGCGGCTGAGCCCGCTCCTCGAGCGGGCGATGCGGCCGCCGCAGCCGGTGCCGGGGCTAAGCCTGACCCCCCACCTTAATCCTCCCCCACAAGGGGGGAGGAGATAGTCTTTGCGCTGCCCCGCAAGGGGGAGGAGATAGTGTTGGCGCTTCCCAACAAGGGGGTAGATAGTGCTGACGCTCCCACAAGAGGGAGGAGATATTGCTGGCGCTTCCCCGCAAGGGGGGAGGAAATAGTTCAGGCGGCGCGGTGAGCGGGTTCGCCGGACGCGCCTTTGGAACTCGACTGCTCTTCGTGGTACTCGTCGTCGATGTTGACGTTCCAGATTGGCGATTTGTCGCTGCTGCCGGAAAGTATCGCCTCGACCGCGAGTTTGGCCGACAACATCGAGTGGTCCTGGTTATTATAGCGGTGCATGCCGTTACGCCCGACCAAAAACAGGTTCGGGATCTTGTCGAGATATTCGCGCAATTCGTTGAAGTAGGCATACGAGCCATGGTAGGCGGGATACGCTTTTGGCATGCGGATGACGACTCCGTCCAGGCAGTCCCCGGCGTCGGCGAGGCGTAAACGCCGCATCTCCTCGACGCCCAGCCGTACCAGTTCGCGATCGGGCGTTTGCCACAGCTCATCGCCCTCGCGGCAGAAATACTCCAGGCCGATCCACACGGTGTCCGCGTCGCGCACCATGTACGGACTCCAGTTGTTGAAGACCTGGAGGCGGCCCACCTTGACGCCGGATTCCTGCACGTAGATCCAGTTGTCGGGGACGAGGTTCTGCGCGCCCTGTGCCGCCGGGGTCGGCAGAAGCCGCCGGTAGAGCAAGCCGACGGTAATGAAGTCGCGGTAATCGAGCCCGGCAGCGACTTCGCGCACGCGCGGCGGCGCCCCCGGGTCAAGGCCGAGCACGAGATCGCGGATCGGCATGGTGGACACAAAATAGTCCGCCTCGTAGCGCTGCTCCTTGCCGTCGGGCCGCCAGACGCAGACGGCGCGAACACGCCCGCCGCCTTGCTCCAGCCGCGTCACCGGCGCCTCGAACACGATCGACACCCCAAGCTCGCGCAGCCGCTCAGCGGTAGTCTCCCACATCAAGCCGGGGCCGTACTTTGGGTAAAGGAATCGCTCAATAAGCGACGTCTGCTCGGCCTGGCCGACGCTGTCGCTCTTGACGCGAAGCAGCTTCAATATCGCATGACGCAGCGCTTTGCCGACCGACAGGCTCTTGACCCGCTGCGCGCCCCATTCCGCGCTGATGCGATCGCACGGCGTGCCCCAGACTTTCTCGGTATACGACTTGAAGAACTGCAAATAGAGCCGACGGCCGAACCGGTTGATGAAAAAATCCTCGAGCGTGCGCTCCGGACGGCGCGGAAACAGCATCGCGTAGAGATAGCTTGCGGCGAAGGTCGCGCAACGCCACAGCCCGAGCTTGAGCGCCGTCTCGAAATTCGCCTTCAACGGATAATCGAAAAACTTGCCGTCGAAGTAGATGCGCGA
>MERI01000086.1 GCA_001772005.1 Betaproteobacteria bacterium RIFCSPLOWO2_12_FULL_62_58
TCAACGCAATAGGTGTCGTGTTTCTCGAGGGCGTGCAGAATGCTTTCCAAGTGCCCCCTGGCGATGGCGAGCCTGCGTGTGACCACCTTGCGCGCAGCCTCCGGCATGCACAGGCGGCCGCCCTCCGCATGCAAGTGATGCGCGTGCATTTCGTTGCCGTTCATTTCGAATCCGCCACTTGGGCTTTATAGCCTTCTTCCTCGATGGCCCGGATCAGGACCCCGGGACCCGCTTTGCCCTCGACACGGGCGCGCCCGGTGTCGAAGCTCACCGAGACTTTCTCGACGCCGGCCACGGCCTTAAGGGCCTTGCTCACCGTATGTGCGCAGTGGCTGCAAGTCATGCCGGTAACACTCAAGGTGATTGCCATAAGTCGCTCCTTTCCTGAAAATGTAATATATCCTACCCACCTGGATAGGGTATGGTATAGAAAGCGAAATATGTTGTCAATAGTTGTTTATTTGACTAGTCTTACATATCAGAGTATAGTTCTCACCATCCTACCCAGGAGGGGTGGGTTATAGATTGGGCAAGGAGAACCAGACTCATGCAGACCTTGGAAATCGATGTTCGCGGCATGACCTGCGCGGCCTGCGCGGCGAGGACTGAGAAAGCTTTGAAAAAGATACAAGGCGTCGCGTTCGCGCGAGTCAACTTGGCCGCGGAGAGGGCGCGCGTCGAGTTTGACGAAAACAAGGCCCGCCCCAGTGAACTTACCTCGGCTATCGCGGCGGCGGGTTACACGCCGATCGTCGAAGTGATCGAGTTTCCCGTCCGGGGCATGACTTGCGCGAGCTGCGTGGCGCGCGTGGAACGGGCACTCAACAAGCTGCCTGGGGTGATCGAGGCGCGGGTCAACCTCGCCTCGGAAAGCGCCCGAGTGCGCTACAGCGCCGCGAGCACTGGCGTCGCCGAATTTCGCAACGTCATCGGCGAAGCAGGCTATGAAGTGCCTGCGGAGGCCGCGCAGGCCGCAGACTCCACCGGTGATACGCAACGCGAGCGGGAACTCGCGCTGATGCGCCGCGAACTCGCCGTGGGGATCGGGCTCAGCATCCCCGTTGCCGTGCTCGCGATGGGGTCCTACTACGCGCCTTTCCTCCGGGGGATGGAGTCGTTCGGACTGACGGACCCTGTCATCAACTTCATCTTGTTCGCGCTTGCCACGCCAGTGATGCTCTGGCCGGGAAAACGCTTCTTCGTCTCCGGGTGGAAAGCCTACCGGCACTTGAACCCCGACATGAACAGCCTGGTGATGACCGGAACCGGAGCCGCTTATCTTTACAGTCTGGTCGTGACCTTCGCGCCGCACCTCCTTCCCGAAAATGCGCGCCACACTTATTTCGAAGCGGCAGCGGTCGTAATCACTCTCGTGTTCCTGGGCAAAGTCCTGGAGGCGGTGGCCAAAGGGCGGGCGAGCGATGCGATCCGGAAGCTCCTCGGTCTCAAAGCACGCACCGCCCGCGTGCTGCGCGAGGGCAAGGAGGAAGAAATTCCGATCGAGGCGGTGCGCCCCGGAGACATCGTGTTGGTACGTCCGGGAGAGAAAATCCCCGTCGACGGCACCATCAGCCGCGGTTCGAGCTATGTGGATGAATCGATGATCACGGGAGAGCCCGTCCCGGTCGCAAAGCAGCCGGGCGACAAGGTCATCGGCGCAACAATCAACCAGAACGGCGCGTTCCAGTTCAAGGCCGAAGCGGTCGGCGCCGACACCGTGCTCGCGCAGATCATCCGGCTCGTGCAAGGGGCGCAAAGCGCCAAGCTTCCCATCCAGTCGCTCGCCGACCGGGTGGTTGCGGTGTTCACGCCCATCGTCCTCGTCATCGCGGTGCTCACAGCGGCAATCTGGCTTGCCTTCGGCCCGGCGCCGGCCCTCACCTTCGCATTGGTCAACGCGGTCGCGGTGCTGGTTATCGCTTGTCCCTGCGCGATGGGGCTCGCCACTCCTGCGGCGGTCATGGTCGGCACCGGCCGCGCGGCGGAACTCGGCGTGCTGTTTCGCCGCGGTGAAGCGCTCGAGACCCTGAGCCGGGTGAAAGCGGTTGTCCTGGACAAGACCGGCACGCTCACCCGGGGAAAGCCGGAACTTACGGACCTCGCCGTCGTCGAGGGCTTCGATGAAAACGAAGTCCGCGCCTTGATCGCCGCGGCGGAATCCGCAAGCGAGCATCCGGTGGCGCAGGCTATCGTCAAGGCGGCGCGGGAGCAGGGCCTCGACATCCCCGAAGCGAAAGATTTCGCAGCCGTTCCCGGTTACGGTGTCGAAGCAAAAGTGAATGGCCGTCAGATCAACGTCGGCGCGGATCGCTACATGACGCGGCTCGGTCTCGATGTGGGGCCTTTTTCCGACGTGGCGCGGCGTCTGGCCGACGAAGGCAAGACTCCGCTCTATGCTGCGGTGGACGGCCGGCTGGCTGCGGCCCTGGCTGTGTCCGACCCGATCAAGCCTCACGCCCGCGAAGCAATCGCACGGCTGCATGCGATGGGGTTGCAGGTTGCCATGATCACCGGCGACAATCGCCGCACCGCGCAGGCGATCGCGCGGCAACTCGGCATCGACCATGTGCTCGCCGAAGTGCTTCCTGAGGGCAAGGCGCAGGCCGTCGCTGAGATTCAGAAGCGGGTGGGCAGAACGGCGTTCGTCGGCGACGGCATCAACGACGCGCCGGCGCTCGCGCAGGCGGACGTGGGGCTCGCGATGGGCAGCGGCACCGATGTCGCCATCGAGACCGCCGATGTGACGATCATGAACAGCGAGGCGCAAAGCGTTCCCGCGGCGCTTGCCGTGGCGCGCAAGACCCTGCGAACGATCCGCATGAATCTGTTCTGGGCGTTCTTTTACAACGTGGTTCTGATTCCGGTGGCTGCAGGCGTGCTCTATCCCTGGACCGGCTGGCTCCTCAATCCGGTGCTGGCAGGAGCTGCGATGGGGCTCTCCAGCGTCTTTGTGCTCACGAACAGCCTGCGTTTGAAACGCATCTCGCTGGGCGTTCTGTCGCGCGCTGCGGAACCCCTGCAGACCGGATTGGACGGCGCGGAGATGAAGCTCGCTCTGCAACCTGTTTTCAACCGCCCCGACCGGGGCTGATTTTCAAGGAGACTTGTCATGGAATGGCTATCGCAAAATTGGATCTGGCTGGTGTTGGTTGGTGGCGTCATCTGGCTGCTCAATCGCGGCCGCCACGGCGGCTTGATGGGAGGATGCTGCGGTGGTCATGATATGGCGCGCGAGGGTCCTGCCGGGGAAGGCAAGGCGCAAGGCGCGGAAACCGCCCGCCCACCGATCAAGGAAGAGAAGGCAGGGCAGTCGGCTGAGCGCCCCGCGTCCTCACATCGCCACGGCCGGGGAGGGTGCTGCTAACCGCGCTCAAGGAGAATTCGTCATGGGAAAAAAGACCCGCGAAGAACGTCAACAAGTCCAGGGGCGTCAGCGGCGGATGCGCGCCGCGACCTTCGCTGTCATTGGTGTGCTCGTCCTCAGCGCGGCAGGCTACCTGCTGTTCGAGGCTTTCTGGAAACCCGAATTGCCGCGGATGGCCGGGAATGTGATCGACATCGCCGCCGACATGAGCGGGTTTACTCGAAAAGAGGTGCGCGTCAAGGCCGGCCAGCCGGTCACCGTGCGCTTGAGGAGTCTGGACAATTCGCATCACACCGACGGCGGCGGCAAGCACCAGTGGGCAGTCGATGAACTCGGCGTCAACATCATCGCGCCGCCGGAAGGCTCGAGCTCCAAGACCTTCACGCCCGACAAACCGGGCACGTACACGTTCTACTGTGACATTTGCTGCGGCGGTCGCGCCAACCCCACGATGTCGGGCCGGCTCATCGTCGAGGCATGACGCTTGAATTCGCAACTTCGCACCATCACCATCGTCTCGCTGCTGAGTACGATTGCTCTCGGCGCGCTCGCATTGACCGGTCTGTGGCATCCGAACGCGCCGGCGGAAGCGATGAAGGTCTACCTGCCGCAGATCACGCTCGCGACGGTGCTCGTTGCGGGCGTCATCGACGGCATCAACCCATGCGCATTTACGGTGCTGCTGCTGTTCATCACGGCGCTGACCACCACGCTGCAGGTTGGCGAGCAGAACGTCAGCGGGTTGCGTGCGCGGATGCTGGGCTTGGGTGGCATCTATATCGGCTCTATTTTCCTCACCTACCTTGCGCTTGGGGTGGGGGTGCTCACCTCAATGGACTTCTTCACGCGGCAGCACATCCCGGCGCGGCTTGGAGCGCTGCTGGCGATCCTGTTCGGGTTGTGGATGCTCAAGGACTATTTCCTGCCCGAACTGGGCTGGCGCTTGCAGGCCCCGGCGCGGGTCGGCGCCATCGCGCGCACGATGGCAAAGAAGGCGACGCTCCCGGCGCTGATCGTCGGCGGATTCCTGATCGGGCTCTGCACGGTGCCGTGCAGCGGCGCGGTATATCTCGGCGTGCTGAGTCTGCTTGCGCTGCAGCCCACCGCAGCCCAGGGCTATGCCTATCTCGTGCTGTATAACGTTGTCTTCGTCCTGCCGCTGCTCGTCATCCTGATCGCCGCTTCCTCGCGCCCGATGGTGAATCGCCTCGCCCACTGGAACCTGCACCACAAGGAGTGGGTGCGACTCGCGCTCGGCAGCGGTGTAGCGGTCATGGGCCTTGCCATTCTCGTGACCGTTTAATTGACAAACGAATGTCGTCCTCGCCCCCGATTAAAGCACTCGAGGGCAGGCTCCGGCGGGGACCCATACTGAGCTACCACGAGGCTTGATGCGTCGTCTGGATTCCCGTTTTCACGGGAACGACATCATGAAACTGTCAACCACATATGCAAGAGTCATTAGACCAGGATTTTGGAAAGGGGTCTCAGCATGCTGAATTTTGAGCCTTACAGGCACAATTTTCTGCCCGAGGGCGGCGCAGGCGAGAGGGTGCGAACGGCTGAGGATGCGGGCGTCATCGAGCTTTCCGCAGACGATCTTCCCGCGGTCTGCCCGCAGGCCTCGATGCCGCGGTGGGCCTGGCACCCGCGCGTTTTCCTCGACGTCGTCAATCAAAACGAGGCAATGTGTCCCTACTGCTGCACGCGCTACCGCCTGCGGCGCGACGCCCAGATCCACGACCACGGGTTTGGCGCACGCTGCCTGCACCAGCATCGCAACGCAATATGGATATGGCAATCTGCGGCGCGGGACAGCGATCCTTCTATTGGTGTTTGCATAACGGGCTGACAAACTAACGTCGTCCTCGCGAAGGCGGGGACCCATACTGAGTCATCACGAGGCTTGATGCGTCGTATGGATTCCCGTTTTCACGGGAATGACACCGTGGAGCTATATCGGAGGTGAATATGGAAGCAAGAGAGTGGAAGATCGTAGGTCCTTGGGCCGCCTTTCTGTTTTATCTGGCGATAGCGCTCGAGGTCGTCGTAATGGTCACGCCGTTTACGGCCTATTTCTATTCCATCTACGCCCCGGTACTGAATTGGTTGGAATCGAATCCGCTGACGGCGTGGTTGACCGCGTTTTTTCTTCCACACATCAGCTACACGGGTGATCCGATCCTCACGGCTCTGGCCTATCTGGGTCCGATCCTCTTCGGCGTGGGCCTCGTCATCTTTTTTGTTTGCGCCTATCAGGTGTATTCCGCGAAACTTCTCAGGCGCGGTGTTGTTTCCGGGGGGCTTTACGCCTGGATCCGGCATCCCCAGTATCTCGGCCTCGGCATCGCAGGTCTTGGCCTGCTGCTCTACTGGCCTCGCTTCATTATTCTGGTTCTTTACCTGAGTATGCTCGTCGTTTACTACCTCCTGGCGCGAAACGAAGAATGGCGGATGGAGAGGAAATTTGGCGATGCCTACCGGAACTACAAGTCGCAGATTGCCATGTTCGTGCCGGGAGAGCCCGGAGCGAGAATCTTTGCCTGGCTCACTGGCGGGGCCAAGCGTAAGGGCTGGGCTTTAGCGACCGTCTATTTGCTGGTTTTGGCGACAGGGGTCGGCCTTGCCTTCGGACTGCGCGCCTATTCCAAGGCGCAGGTTCCCACAATAGCAGAAAGCGGCGTTGTGGCGGTCTCCTTGTCGGCTCTTTCCAAGAGCGGCGTACAAGATCTGCTGCGCGCATCGTTGGGGAGCGCGCAGGTGAAGGAGCTTATGGCGAAGTACCACAATCGGCCGGACCATGCGCTGGTCGCTTATGTTGTCCCTCAGGAGTACATGATGGCGCACCTCATCGCTGACCTCGGAGAGCATGAGGCGCACCACGGTAAAGCCGAGG
This sequence comes from Betaproteobacteria bacterium RIFCSPLOWO2_12_FULL_62_58, assembly GCA_001772005.1. Lineage (GTDB taxonomy): Bacteria > Pseudomonadota > Gammaproteobacteria > Burkholderiales > SG8-41 > DSOT01. The sequence goes on from MERI01000086.1 coordinate 6,261, forward strand.
AGCAGGGGGCGCTGGCCGTGATGAAACATCTCGGAGAGATGTACGGCCTCAAGCCTTTGCGTCAACTCCGCGACGGAAGGACCTCGAGGGAGCGGAGAATTATTTTCACTGAAGCCCTGGCATCCGATGGAAAAAGTGTTCCACCTCGGCGCGCGCTCGATGTGGATGTTCTCCGTTATCCTCTTTTCATTGCGGAACTGAACGGTACGGAAGTCGCCCTGGCGATGGAGGTCCCTCGGCGTCATGCATGGGGGAATATCCCGGTGCCGGCATTTTGATGTAGACAACCGCAGGAGCATCCTATACGCCCTTTACACGGCGTTGGTCTTCGTGCCGGCGTTTAACTGCTTCAGGACGCAAACTACGTGAGGAGGTACAATTCATGAACGGGAATGAAAGACTGGTAACGATTACAAGCAAGGCTGCCTCTGAACTCAGGGATATTGCCGCCGGAGAGAACAGGCAAATAGTGAGTTTGAGGATAGCGGCAGTTCGGACCCACTGCATGGGTGGCAGGGGTTACACGTATAGGGTTGAGTTTGAAGATTCTCCGGCAGCGAATGATGAAATTTCAGAGCATAACGGAATCAAGGTGTATGTGGATCCGGCTAGCGCAAGATACCTCAAAGGGGCCGAACTCGACTACATCGAAGCACTCGCGGAGACCGGATTCAAGATCAACAACCCAAATGTCATAGCAAAGTGTCCGTGCGGACATCACGATATATTCGAATGACACAATCTACAGGTAAACGGATAGGAAATTCCATCCGTTTTGATGCCCGCGCGAACGAGCGCTACGCGGCCTTCTGAGCCTGGCACTCCGCATCTCTGAGCGAGGAGACGATTGCATGTATCCAGTTCTCGTCCAGGTAGGAACTTTCGAACTCCGCACTTACGGGGTCATTGTCGTCCTGTCCTTTTTGCTCGGCCTCTGGCTGAGCACGAACGAAGCGAAAAGCAAGGGGCTCGATCCCGGGCTCATCCAGGATTTTGCCTTCTATGCGCTTGTGGGCGGGATCATCGGGGCGAGAATCTATTTTGTCGTCTTCTCGAACCCGGCCTATTTCTTGGAAAAACCGTGGGAGATCGTGGCGGTCTGGCACGGTGGCATCGGCATTATCGGAGCACTTCTCGGCGGTTTCGTGACTGCGATGTGGTACTGCCGGAAGAAAAGGCTGTCGTTTTGGCGGTTCGCCGACGTCCTGGTTCCGGGTGTGGCCCTTGGACAGTCGGCGGGAACGTTTGCCTGTCTCTTGAACGGGGACAGCTACGGCAAACCGACGGACCTTGCCTGGGCGATCACTTATACCGATCCCCGTGCCATGGCGCCCCTGAACATCCCCTTGCATCCCGTGGAAATCTACGAGATGGCGGCTTACCTGCTGGTTTTCCTGCTCGTTTGGCAAACGAGAGAAAAATACAAGACCGACGGCTTCGCCGTCCTGACGTATTTCGCAGGCTACGGTGCAGCCCGCTTCTTCGTTGAATTTTTCCGCGGGAACCCGGCGATCTTCGCGTGGGATATCCCGGCAGCGCAGGTATTCAGCGTTGTCCTGATTTCAGTTGCCGTTGCGGGGTTCTACGTTCTTGGAAGAAACGGTAGGAGCACCGCATGACTCTGCAACGTAAAGTGGCGGCGTCCGCCACGCCCCATGTACGCAAGATCGGCATCACCAGCCTGTTGATGCTCATGATCCTGGTCTTGCTTGCGGTTGGGTAAAGCGCCAGCTCTGCGCCAGTCGCTGCGCGGACCAGGCAAGGGCTGCCGGTCCTGCCCAAGAACGCCGCCGGCTACACCAGAATCTACGAGTTGGACGGCGGGTTTAACGCCTGGAAAGCCGCGGGACACGATCTATTGAACAAGTAGATGGCGCATCAAGAGCTGGCCGGGCGAAACACCAGGAAATACTGGGTTGGCAGGAAACCGTGCTCCTGCACGAACGCATACCCGGCGTTCTTCAGCTCTGCCTTCACGCGCTCCGGCGCAACGCGTGCGCTTCGCGGTGGTCCTTCGCGCGAATCCATGCGGTGGTCGATGATAGCAACGCGCCCGCCCGGCTTGAGCGATTCGCGCAAATTGCGGAAGTAGCGCTCGCGATCGGCAACATGATGGAACACATTCACCATGACGATGAGGTCCGCCTTTTCCGGAAGGCGCGGGTCGCTTGGGGTGCCCGCCAGCGCTGTGAGGTTCTTCAAGCCCTCGCGCTTTGCACGTTCGGCGAGATACTTCACCATGTCCGGCTCGATGTCGACACCGTAGACCCGGCCTTTGGGTAGTACGCGGGCGAAACGCACCGCAAAATAGCCGGTGCCCGAGCCGATGTCGGCAATGACCGAATCAGGCTTGAGCGCCAGCGCGTCGATAACCTCGCGCGGTTTCTGCGATGCGTCGCGCTGGGGATCGTCGAACACCTTCGCCCATTGCTCGGCGCCGCTGAAACCGTGATTCATGGTGTGAGGCGATTGGGCCGCTGACGGACCCGCCATCAGAAAGGCCGAGACAAAACAAAATGCCATCGAGGCCGCGATTCGATTCATCTTCTCTCCATGTGATTGAAATGCGATCCGGGTCGGACCGTTGTTTATAGAGTCGGCCCTCGCCCGGATCAGGACTGAAACGGCGCCGCCCGCTCCAAACGCTCAATGAGCGCGCGGGCGTGCTCCAGAAACTGCGCGCGCCGTGCTTGTGCAATCGGTTCGCCAGGCAAGAACCGCTCGCTCAGGGGATTGACGAACCTTCCGTTGTGCGACACGCGGTAGTCGAGATGCGGGCCGGTGGAAATCCCCGTTGACCCGACATAGCCAACGACCTGCTTCTGGCTGACGCGTTCGCCGGGGCGCACCCCGCGCGCGATGCGCGACAAATGGTTGTAGTAGGTGGCATAGCCGTCGCGATGGCGCAGCACAACTTGAATACCGTTGCCGCCGTTGCGGCCCGCGAATTGCACGGTGCCCCCGGCAACGGCCCATACCGGTGTTCCCGTGGGCGCCGCGTAGTCGATCGCCAGATGCGGGCGCACGCCGCCGAGTATCGGGTGCGGGCGCTGGTACGTGAAGCCGGAGGTGATGCGAGTGAATTCCAGCGGCGAGTGCAGGAATGCCCCCTTGAGCGAGCGGCCCTCGCGGTCATGGTAGGCGAAACGGTCCGGGCCTTGGAAGCCCACGCCGGTCAGCGTCCGCCCACCGCTCATGTATTGCGCGACGAGAATGCGGCCGTACTCGACGCGCACGCCATCCGCATAGCGCGCCTCGACCAGGAAGCGAAAACGGTCGCCGGGGCGCGTGCCGGCGCTGAAGTCGAATTCGGACTCGAAGATCCGCACGAGGTCGAGCAGCACGGCGGGCGCAACGGCGCCGCTATCGACGGCGTCCCATAACGAGCGGCGCACTTCGCCCTGCCGAACTTCGATGCGCACCTCGGGTTCAACCTCGGCGCGGTTGGCTTCCCATCCGCTGCCGCTGTCGCTCACCTCCAAGCGCACCCATGGGCTCGGCGCATACGCGAGCTTCACCATGCGGTCCTCGGCATCGTGCGACAACTGCAGTTGATCGCCCGGGCGCACCTGCCGCAGGTTTGCGCCAGCCGCGCGCAGCTTGCCGGCAATCTCATGCGCCGTGGCTGGCGCTACATCATGCCTCTGCAGTGCGGCCACGACGGTATCTCGTTTGCGGATCTCGAGCGTGTCGGTGCGCAATGTGGAAGATGCGGCCGCTCGCTCCGGTTCAGGCACGGCGACTTCGGGTGATCGTGTTTCCGGTGCGCGGACCTGCATTGCGAACCACCCCAAAAGTGCAATCGATGCGGTGAGCATCAGCGCGTCGAGCGCCAAGGTGAAGGACTTGCGAATCATCTGTTCACGCGTTTCAAGAGTCTCGTACGATCCATCGGGCCGCGCCCGCAGCTTTGGGGCTGGGCGCGACAAATCTTCTGTGGTGCAGCACGCAAAGAGCCACCGGCTGCCCCGGTACCCCATCATCGCTGATGCGAGAATTGCCCAGGTATGTGCGTGCCCGCTCGCTGTTTGCGCGGCGTCAACGGCCGCGCACTTCACAGGACGCTGCTTTTTATGTCTTGCCCAGACGCTCTGCCTGTTGCTCCGCGTTGCCGGGGTCTGCTGCCGCCCCGCCAACCGGGCCTGTGTCTTTCTTCGCCTGGGAGCCCGTATCGGGGCGACCTCCGTGCCCGTGAAATCCCTTCATGAGTTTCATATCGGCTATCAAACCGATCCCAAAACCGGCAGCCGGAGCTATGAATGTCCAAGGTCCACCTAAAGACTGGCCTACGGCGAAACCTCCAATCAGACCTACGCAACAAAGCATGTTCATTCCCTCCTTTCACTACGGTTGACTTTCAAACAAGCAGATTTCGCAACTGCCTTTTCAATGATGTTGCAGGCCATGCTCTTCCCTTCTTCGCGTTTCATTCATTCCGCTTTACTGCTTTCGCCTGTTCCAGGAGTGCCGCCAGCGTTTGCTTTGCGACGGGCGGATCGACTGCGAGCCACATCACACTGGAACCTCGCTGATAGAAATAATGGACCTGACCTTGGCCTAACGCCGAATAGAGCGTGATGATCCCTTGCTTCGAGGCCTTGAGATGGTAGAAGGGAGTCCCGCCGCTTTCTATCCGTTTGCTCATCTGCTCGAGCTGTCGGCCCGCTTGAGCGGGGGAGGAAGCGCGGGATACATAGAGCATCGCGGCAGCTCCGCTTTTCTCATAATGCGCTACATAACCATACTGCGCAGCCACCTCCTTGCCGTGGAGGCGATTGATTTCCTGAAGCGCTTCCTTTCCTTGCGAGGCGTGGAGAAGCTTGAGGCCCCCCAGATTCCGGGGCGGCTCGGCGCGAGCCGCTCCGCCGTATCCGGCCAGCAAGACCGCCAGGGCCGCGAGGAAAATGCGGATATATTTATGAATTGGATGCACAGGCTGCCCCCGTCAAAATCTTCTCGCTACCGCGCTCGCGTCGCGCGCCCGCCGGGTGGCGCCCCGCCGAGCGAGCGCGCCTCGGCGATGCTCGCCTGGATCGAGCGTGCGTCGTCGGAATCCGGCGGGACGAGCGGCAGCATCCGCTCCCAGTGCCTGACCGCGCCTGCATAGTCCTGTTTTTCGAACGCGGCCGTGCCGGCCAGCGCGAGCGCCTTGAGATTGTTGGGATCGGCCTCAAGCGCGCGCGCGATGAGCCTTTCCGGTTCACCCTGCAGGCGCCGGCCTTGCGCCATCGCCAGCATGTCGGCGTAATCGGCCAAGAGCCCCGCATCGCGCGGCAGGCGTGCCACGGCGTTCGTGTAGGCTTGGGCCGCCTGGTCGAAGCGGCCGAGCACGCGGTAGGAACGCCCAAGCATGATCCAGCCGTCGGCGTCCTCCGGATTTTGCCTCATCCGCGCCGCAAGCCGCGCGACCAGCGCCTCGACCTGCTGCGCGCTCAAGGCGTGCGCAGCGCCGCCCTGGTTCGCCGCTTGTCGGGACACGATCGCCTGCGGATTGCCGACGACAAAGTAGAGCGCCAGCGCAAACAGCGGGATCGCGAAACCCGCGGCAATCGCCGCTCCGTGACCGCGCCGCGGCGGTGTTGACACAGCGTCATCGTCTGCGACGTCCTCGAGCAGCCGCGCTTCCAGTTCGCGCCGCGCCTTCTCGTAATGTTCCGCGTCGAGCGTCCCGGCGCGAATATCGCCATCGAGTTCGCGGAGTTCGTCGCGGTGGATCGCAAGATTGGTTGCGCTGCGCGAGAACCGGACGCGTTCGCGGTGCGCGAGCAGCGGCGGCATGACAAACAACAGGGCGCCGGCGACGAACAGCGCGCTGATTACCCAGAATGCAGTCATCGTTCCTCCATCTCCCTCCTGGATTCGAGCAAGAGCGCCGCGCGCGCGTGCTCGGTTTCGGAGAGCTCAATCTCGCCTGCTTTGCGCTCCCGCGCGAGCCGGAAGAACAGCGCGATCAGGCCCGCCACGACCAGCAGGAGCGGGCCGAGCCACAGCAGCAACGTGGTCGGCTTGAATGGGGGACGCCACAGCACGAAATCGCCGTAACGGGCGGTCATGTAGCCGATGATGTCGCGCTCGCTCTGCCCCTGTTGCAGTTTCTCCCGGATCTGGTTTCGAAAATCCTTTGCAAGGTCGGCGTCCGAGTCGGCGATCGACTGGTTCTGGCACACCAGACAGCGCAGCTCCGCGGCGATCGCCATCATGCGCTGCTCGAGCCGCGGATCTTCCGCCGCAGGCGCCGCTTCCTTTGCCCAAGCGGCGCCGCCGAGCAGCAGCAGAAACACCAGCACCAGCGCTTTACCCATGATCGACCTCCCGCGTCAAAG
>MERI01000087.1 GCA_001772005.1 Betaproteobacteria bacterium RIFCSPLOWO2_12_FULL_62_58
CTGCACAAGCACCGCGACCACTTGTGGATGCTCGGCGGCGAAGTCATTCGGCGCCGTCAAGAAAACTCTACCCTCAGGCGCGTGGCGGTCGAGAGGGCGACCTTCGCGCTGCTAGAAGAAGACGGCGGCCCCCTCATCTGGCCGCGGATCTCCGAGTCCGAGCAAGACGCCTTTGACGCCACGTGTCGAAAACTATACCGGTTCTTCACCGGAATAAAATCCTCAGACAAATAGGCGAAAGCTACCCACAGTTAGCGGTACCGACTGAGAACTCGACAGGCGGCTTATACGGCGTAGCAGTGGGCAGCCCCTCTAGCGATGCGGCAAGTCACGCTTTGGTTACCCGCGTGACCATCTCCCCGGAACAACTCTATAGTCTACTAGGGATTGGTTTTGCTGACGGACTGCCATTCTATCTAAGCGTCATTCCAAAACCTGATAGCGGCGTGACACCGCTAAGGGTAACCCGCAAAACGCCGATCAACTTGCGGAATTAGTCGCCATTGAGCTGGAGTTCGCCAAGTGACCGTCTGCGCCGACTTGACGAGGGCCGCGCTCAGACGAGGGCCTTCAACAGTTCGAGCGCCGGCGCAACGCGAATCCCCTCCGGAGTCTGGAAGTGCTTCGTCCCAGTGGCGGAGAGCTGCCAGGCTTCCGCCTCGGGAAAACGCGCTTTCAGGTAGCGCAGGCCGCGGTCGGGCTCGGCGTCCGCCCACTTGCATTCGACGAGCAGCCGTGGACGCCTGTCCTCGACAACCACGAAGTCCACCTCGCGGCCCTCGAGGTCGCGAAAATAGCGCAAGTCGAGGTCGCGCCCGCGCGTGTCCTGCTCGAAGTGCACCCACTTAAGCAGATGACATGCGACGAGGTTTTCGAAGCGTGCGGCGTCCGACGGTACAACGGACCAATCGAGATGGTAGTGTTTCTGCTGTTTTTTCACCGCACGGATGCGCGGCGCACCGAGCGGCGCGACCCGGAAAAGGGCGTAGAGGCGCTCGAGCGCAGCGAGCCACGCAGCAAGCGCCCTGTGACTCACCTGCAGGTCCTCCCGCAGCGCGTTCACCGAAAGCGGCGATCCGACGATTTCAGGCAGCCGCAGCATGAGCAGTTCCAGGTGGCCGAGGTCCTGGATCCGCTCCAGCGCGGTGACTTCCTCGCGCACGAGCAAAGTGCGGTACTCGCGCGACCAGCGCCGCGCCTCGGTCTCGCTCGCCGAAAGATAGGGCTCGGGAAAGCCCCCGAGCCGCAGCAGGTCCATCAGTTCGGCCGCACGGGCGAGGCGAAGCTCGGCGGCCGAGAACGGGTGCAGGCGCAGCAGGTGATATCGGCCCTGCAACGAGTCGCCGCCGAAACGATAGAGGTCGAGCCGGCCGCTGCCCGTGACGAGAATCTTCTGCCCGCGCGGGCGCGCGTCGTACAGGCCCTTCAGATAATTCCGCCAGCGCCGGTACTTGTGAATTTCGTCGAAGATCCACAGCCTGCCCGGCGGCAGCTCGCCATTGAAGATACGCTCGCGGTGCGCAGCGACATCCCAGTTGAGGTACGCCTCGCGCGCCCCCGGCAACGCGAGCGCAAGCGTCGTCTTGCCCACTTGGCGTGGCCCCGCGACGAACGCCATCTTGCGCGCGAGATCATGGCGCACGGCGGCGGCGAGGTAGCGGGGTCGGCGGCGGGGCATTCGCACAGCATACAGATATTTTTGCCTATAGGCAAAACTTTAAGAGGTTAATTTCTCCCACAGGAGAAAATTTCAGACCCCGCCAGGGCAGTCGGGCAGGCGCAGGCGCAAGGTCCCGCGCGAGGCGCAGCGCCTCGCGCCCCGCGCCGCATGGAGAGATTCAGCCCTTGTTCAATCGACCGAGAAGCCCGCTCAAGGCGTCCGCGAGTTTGGCGAGCGCGTCCGCATCCGGGATCGGAAGCCGAAGATAGCGGCGACCCGATCCGGGCTCGGTCTCGAGCGAGAACACCCGCTCCGGCGTTTGCGGCTCGCCGTCCGCCGGTTGCGTCGCAACGGCAGCCAAACGCGATAGAAACTCAACGCCGGCATTCATGAGCCCTTGCCAAGGATCGGCAGGTGGTCTCGCCGTCTCGCGCGAATCGTCCACTGCCGCCGCAAGGGGTTCGACCCCCCTTTCAGCGGTATCGCCGCTTGGCCCCGTCGCCGCCGCGACGATTGCTTCGTCCGCGGCCTCCGGCTGCACCTCGGGCCGGCCCATCGCGGCGGTTGCTTTTTCGACGCTCTCCATGAAGCGCGCAAGACGCGTGCCGTTCAGAGCCACCTCCGCGGCGGCGCCATCCAGCACACCCGCGAAAAGCGATTTCTTGAATGCCAGCAGGGAGAGCATGCTCTCTTCGATCGTGCCTTGCGCGATGAAATTCACCACTTGCACATTACGCCGCTGACCCATCCGGTGCACGCGACCGACGCGCTGTTCGAGGACCGCGGGGTTCCAGGGCAGGTCCATGTTGACGACGGTCGCCGCGTGCTGGAGATTGAGCCCGACCCCGCCCGCGTCGGTGGATAGAAATACGCGGCACTCCGGGTCTTCGCGGAAGCACTTCACCAGCGCCCCGCGTTTATCGGACGGGACGCCGCCGTGGAACAGCACGTAGCCCCAGCCGCGCGCGGCGAGCCGCCGTACGATCATCTCGTGGGTGCCGATCCACTGGCTGAATACGACCGCCTTCGCATCCGGAGTTTCAAAGAGATCCTCCAATAGTGCGGCCAACTCGTCGGCCTTGAAGCCGTGGTCGGTTTCGCGATCGAGGAGCCACGTGCTGTTGCACGACATGCGCATGTTCTGCAGGGCGCAGGTCAGCCGCCGCTGGTCCGCTTCCGACAGCCAGCGCTGTCGGCGCCACTTTGCCGCAATCCTGGCGACGGTCTCCGCGTTCTCGTCGTGATACCGCGCCTGCTCGGCGGTCATGGGCACGAAAAAGTTCTGGTCGGATCGCTCCGGAAGCTCGGTGAGCACCTCGCGCTTGCGCCGCCGGATCATCACCGGCGCGAGCGTGCGGGAAATCTCGTCGAGCCGCTGGTAGCCGATGACGCGGCCGTGATCGTCGCGCACCTGATGCTGGTCGAGCAGCCGCCACGTCGGGCCGAGACGGTGGCGATCAACGAACTGCACGATGGAAAAAAGTTCTTCCAGGCGATTCTCCAGCGGGGTGCCGGTGAGGACCATGGCGTAGGGGCTGTCGATGCGCTTGACGGCGCGTGCCGCGATCGTGTTCCAGTTCTTGATGCGTTGGGCCTCGTCCAGGATCACGAGATCGGGAGACCAGCCACAGATGAGATCGAGGTCGCGCGCCACCGTGTCGTAGGCGGCGATCTTCCACGGGCATGCCTCGGCGTATTGCCGCTGCCTGAGCGCCCGTCCGCCGGAGATCACGAGGCCTTGGCGCCCGGTGAAGCGGACAAGCTCCAGCTCCCACTGGTGTTTGAGCGAGGCCGGGCAGATGACGAGCGTCCCCTCCGCCCCGAAATGCCTCCCGAGAATCTCCGCAGCGGCGATCGCCTGTACCGTCTTGCCCAGTCCCATCTCGTCGCCGATCAGCGAGCGCCCGGCGCGCGCCGCAAACAGCGCACCCTCAGCCTGGTACGGATACAGCTTGACTTTGAGGAGCTTGGCGAGCGCGGGGCTATTCGCCCCCTGCGGAAAGGCGCGGTCGAGCACTTCGCGCCGGCGATCGGTGTCACGCGCCTGGGCTACGAAATCCAGCGCGTCCTCGTAAGCCCTCAGCTCGTGGCCGTTGCGGGCGCTGGCGAGAAACTCGTCGAGCTTTCCGAAGCGCTCTGGCGGCAGCGCCCAACCCGCAGTCTTGTCGAACAAGCGCCGTGCGTGCGCCAGCAGCTCCGCCGGGCAGTCCGCGCCGGGACGAAAGTGCACGCTTCGCATTGCGCCGTAGCGCAGATAGAGCTCGCTGAACGGGGGCTGATAGCCTCGCGCGAGCGCCGTCTTGCCGCCGCGTCGCTTCTCCAGCTTCGCGAGCGCAAACTCGATGTGCTTGCAGGTGCCGAGTTCGTTGGTCGCGAAATCCGGGCAGGAACAGTAGTTGTCGGCGATCCCCGCGCCGCGGATCGCAACACGATAGCGCCCGCCGCTCGCCGGATTGACGACGCGGAACTCCGAAAAAACCGGCTCCGAGCCGAGGTTCTCCAGCGCGAAGTTCTGCTCGCGGCCGAACTGCCGCCGCAGAGCGATCTGCCAAGCCTGCGGCGCCATGCCCGGCGGCGCATGAAGTCGCGAATAGCGAGGCCCCGTCTGTGCGGTCTTGCGCCGCCTGGCTCGCGCCGTGGTCGTCATGGCAAACTTGTGGATGGGCCGCTCAGTCCGTACGTGCGCCATCTCGATTTCATGCCGAATTCTCCAGTCAAAAATAACATCTACTCGGGACGCGCGCCACGCCGGATTGCTTCGTCGCCTGCCCAACGCGTGAAAGAATACCAACAAACGGCAATGACCGTAGCAAGAATCGTGGATGGCGCTACGCGCAGGCGGCCGAGAACGCTAACGGGGTCGAAATGATTGCTTGCGGCGCGTTAGTGGGAAAGGCTATCCCCTACTTACTCTCTGATCGAACGCTCGCAGCCGCGACAGAAAATCGGCCGCCGTGACGATTTGCGGCATCCCCAGAGTAAGCAAATGCTTCTTGTCCCCCGTGACCAGGAACTCCGCCCCCGAGGCGACCAGAGCCGCCACTACCGGGATGTCTTTCGCGTCCGCCGGCTTCACTGCAAGGAGGACTTCATCCGTCTTCACAACGATCGCCTTCATGCGGAAGATGTCGACATAGTCCCGCAGATCGTCGTCGGTCACACCCGATCCGGCCAGCAGTTTCCGGATCTTCGGATAATTCAGGACCCGGCTGAACTCTTCAATCAATGCGTCCGACAGAACAAGATCAAACTGCCCCTCCAGCCAAGCCGAGACGATTTTCCCCGGGGTTCCACCCGGGCGGGCAATGCCGGAGAACAGGATGTTCGTGTCAAGAACAACTTTCATCGCACGGCGCGACGACTGCGCTTCGCCCGGCGAGTCGACGCCAGCGCCTCATCGACCAGGGCCGCCGTTTTCTTCTCGCTCACACCCGAAAACGCCGCCTGGATTTTGGCGGTAATCTGTGCAAACCGGGCCTCCATCGCCCGGATCCGCTCGAAGAGACCGATCTCCACGATCGCCGCGATGGGCTTGCCGTCCTTCATGATGACAACCGAGTCGCGCTTGTATTGCACCTCGTTCAGCAACTCGCCGAGGTTCTGTCTGACCTTCACTGCCGGGGCTTCGCGTATCATGCTACCACCTATGATCATAATGACCGTAACGATCATAGCATACTGACCGGATGGTCGTCCCTCGCGTATTCAACGCATTAGTCCAATTTCTTGGAAAGAAACGCGGGGTATAGCAGGTTGCCGACGTGTGCGTCTTCAAGTCTGACGTATAATTAACGCATGGAAAGGAAAATATATGAAGAAAGTTAAATCAGAAGCCAACGACTGGCTCCGTCCCGAATATAAACGCAGCGATTTGGGCCCCATTGTGCGGGGCAAGTATGCGCGCCGCATGGCTGCGGAATCAAACGTTGTCGTCATCGAGCCGGCTGTCTCCAAGGCATTTCCCAACGAGGCATCAGTTAATGCCGCACTGCGCGGCCTGCTGAAACCAGCCAAGTCAAGTACACGCCCAACCACGCGTTCAACACGGACACGCGCAAAGGCTGAGGCTATGTTTCTTCACGTTCTTGAGGCGCGGCACGTTCGGGACTACGTGGTATGGCTACAGTTCAGCGATGGCGTTGCTGGAGAAGTAGATCTCTCCGCTGAACTCGACGGGCCCATTTTTGGCCCGCTTCGAGACATCGAGCAGTTCAAACGCCTGTCGGTCTCTTACCATACGCTCACCTGGCCTAATGGTGCGGACTTCGCGCCCGAGTTCCTTCGCGAGCGTATAGCAGTTACCGTCTAACCAGCGGTTCCAAGACGACGCCATGAAAACCGTAACGCTTGACGTTCGCTCACCCGCTGACGCGATGGGTGACTTCGTGCGTGGCTGGAAGACGGGTAAATCTCAAAAGTCCGCGCGCATCAGCTTCGCTACCCCAGAGTTACTTTGGCAGGTCTTGACCGTTAAGCGGTGGGAGTTGCTCAAGGCGTTGTGCGGTGCTGGTCCGGTGTCCATTCGGGAGGCTGCACGACGAGTCGGCCGCGACGTAAAGGCTGTGCACAGTGACATCACTGCACTGCTCAACGCTGGCGTGCTCGAACGCGCGGAAGGTGGCGGCATAGTTTTTCCGTTTGAAGCGGTGAAGGTGGAATTTCTGTTGGAGGCAGCGTAGACCGCTTGTCTGGCAGAGGCCGAACCATGCTTGCACCGCACAGTCCACCAGCGGCGCCGCGCACCGTCAGCGTTCGGCCGGTGAAGGCAGACGTTCGGCCCCTGCCTGATCACGATCGCCGTTCCCGGTAGACGCCGCGTGTTTGGATAGGGTCTTGCTTGCCCTACGCCAAAGGCGTATATTTAGGCGCAGTGTTCACGTTCATCGAATCGTCCGCATTCGAACGGATCTGTCCCGTGTACCTGGACGATGATGAGTACGCCGAATTGCAGCAGTTCTTGATGCAAAACCCAGAGGCCGGTCGGGTCGTTCCCGGCTCGGGGGGCGTTCGCAAGCTACGTTGGACACGACCGGGCATGGGCAAGCGCGGCGGGCTACGAGTCATCCATTTCGTACGGTACGAACCGAACGAGTTTTGGATGTTGACGATCTATGCCAAGGCCAAGCAAGACGACGTTCCCGCCCATATTCTGAAGCAGTTGCTGGAGGCATTCCGCAATGGGTAAGAAGCTTACTGGGAAGGCATTGACCGAATTCGAGGCCAAGCGCGATGTGTGGCAGGAAGTCTTGGACGGCGT
>MERI01000088.1 GCA_001772005.1 Betaproteobacteria bacterium RIFCSPLOWO2_12_FULL_62_58
GCCAAGATGGGCGCTTTGCCCGGGGGCTCCGCGACACCGGAACAGGCGCGAGCTTATCTCGTATCCGAGATCGAGCGGTATGCCAAGCTGGTGAAGGCGATCGGATTGAAGATCGAGTGAAAATTTCACTCTGACCCTGAGGTCTGCGGCGCCCCGCTCTGCGAGCGCCAGCGGGCGGAGCGGACCCCACCCGCCTCGCTCCGGCTCATGACCGGCCCGCTCACGGCGTATTACGCTTTTGGGGTCGCGGGTGGAACCGCTTCCCTGGCTTCCTGCCGTGTGGCCCGCCGCCGGATTTGGGATGACCGCCGGGTGCAGGGCTGTTCCACCGAACGCCTTGCTCCGGAGCGCCCTCCCGATTTCCGGCAGCCAGCTTGATCTCAAGCTCGTTGAGCTCATCCCACTCGGCGTCGGTGCGCTGTCTGTCCGGAATCGCGAGCAGCTCTTGCAGGCGAAGACGGGGGGAAATGGGTTGTGATTCATTCATGACCGTATTATCTCATTGTTCGAGGAGGGCGCGCGCCGCGCATGACAACCGATGGGAGCCTACGCGTTGGCGTCCAGCGGACGGTAAGCGTCGTTCCTCCGCGTGCGGCGAAAAGGCATTTGGGCTGACCTTTCCCACGCGCGGGGGAAGAAACCTTGATAATAATGTTGCCTGGCACCTAAATCCCGGCGTGCAACGGCCGTTAAAACAATACAGCTGCGGCATATGGCGGAAATAGAAATTCGGCGGCAGCGGCGTGTTGATCTTTCCGCATAACTACCCTATCATGCGCGCCCTTCAGGGTCCGCCCGCACTCGCGGCAGATCGCACACAGGCAACGACATGAGCATCGACAGGGAAGTCTCGCGGCGCCGCACCTTCGCCATCATCTCGCACCCGGACGCGGGCAAGACCACGCTCACGGAAAAGCTGCTGCACTACGGAGGGCTCGCGTTCCAGTCCAACCCGTCGCGTGAAGTCAGTGAAGTGAAGGCGCTCGTGGCCAAGGTCTGTTCGGAACTTGGGATAAAAGGATAAGGCGGACGGCGGAAGACGGACGGATGACCCCTCACGTTCTAAGCGCGGGGGGATGCGAAATCCCGCTCGATCCGTCCTCGCATGATCTTTGCAAGCGCGGCGGTGAGCCGGGTTGCCGCCAGCCGCTTGAGCAGGGTCCACTTGTCGGTCATTTCATGCCGCGCCAGCTCGTGGGTGAATTCGAGGTCCTTTTCCCGCCCGGCGGCGTATTTGGATATCGCGAGGTCATGCACTTCCAGGCACAGGCCCGCGTAGCCGCCCGTGTTTTCGTTCTCGACGCGCACCAGCCGGCGCTGCCAGCCGCGCGGCAACACCGCCGTGTCGGGCCCAACGCCTTGCGCGTAGTAGCCGAACTGCACGTGAAATCGCGACCCCTCGCCGATCGCGCCGTCCACTTTGTCGGCCATTTCGGGTTTGCTCTTCGGGTACAGGTCGCCTTCCATGGATCGGCGCAGCACCGGCGGCGCGTCGGGAAACTGTCCGAGTACCGCCTGACTGCCGATGACCACGATCTCCCGATCGCCGGCAATCTTGCCTGCTGCCCGGATCAGGTGCTCAAGCTCGGAACGCTTCATACAGCCGGCGCCGCTCGGATTGCGTGAGCACGCCCGCGAATGGCGAGGATTGCCGCAGCCGGGCCGCCGTTTCGCCGGCGTCGGTGATCAGCGCGGCGATTTCGTGCCAGGGACGGGTGAGGATCGCGCGCCACTCGTCCAGCACGCCCGGAAGTTGGTCGCCGTAGCGCGCGCTCCATGCCGCAAGATTGCGCCGGGCCACGTCGAGCAGCCGGGGGTCGCGGCCGATCTTTTGCGCGATCAGGCAATGCATCGCGAGGCTGCGTGCTTCGATGACTCGGTGCTTGAGCATCCCCGGCGACATCGGAGGGGACGCCACGGGCTGCCAGCGCGTCGAAGGGCGCAGGCCGGCCGCGCGCTGGCGGGCGCGGTAGCGGCGCATGCGCCCGGCTGCGGTTTGCGCCTGCCCGGTCGGCGGGCGGCCTGGACGGCGGCGGGTTTCGGTCATGGGATTATCGTAACACGTTACGATAATGATGGCCAGGGTCTGTTCCAGGGGACGGGAGGCCGGTGGATGTCCTGCGCGGATTGGGGCAGAATCCGTACCGCTCGAATAAACGGTCACTGCGGCAAGCAGCGGTGACGAATACGGGTGACGATTGCTGATGACGATTAATGGTGACGGATGGGTTTTCCGCCAGCGCGGATTGATGTAGATTTCGTTCTTCGCCACCGTCAGGTCTCGCTCTTTTCGATAGGGGAAGTACATGATGCGCACCGTCTCCAGTTGTCTTGCCGCCGTACTGCTCGCGATCGCGTCCAGCGCCGCCGTCGCTCAGGCATATCCGGTCAAGCCGGTTCGAATGGTGGTGCCGTTTCCCGCCGGGGGCGCGACCGACATCGTGGGCCGCTTGATCGCGCAGAAGCTCTCCGAATCCTGGGGCCAGCAGGTCATCGTGGACAATCGCGGCGGCGCGGGCGGCACGATAGGCTCCGACATCGCGGCGAAATCGGCGCCCGACGGCTACACCATGCTCGTCGGCACCAGCAGCACGCACGCCATCGCGCCCAGTTTGTACAGCAAGCTGCCATACGACCCGGTGCGCGATTTTGCCCCCGTGACGCTGGTCGCGAGCGCGACCATCCTGCTCGCGGTGCACCCGTCGGTTCCGGCGAAAAACGTCCGCGACCTGATCGCGCTGGCAAAAAGGAAGCCGAACGCGCTGAGCTTTGCCTCGTCCGGCAATGGCGGCATCTCGCACCTGATCGGCGAGCACTTCAAGTCCGTGGGCGGCATCCAGATGCTGCACGTGCCGTACAAGGGCGACACGCCGGCGTTGGTCGATCTCGTGAGCGGCCAGGTTCACCTCATGTTCGGCACGGCGGTGTCGTTCCTGCCGTACGTGAAAGCGGGAAGACTCAACGCGCTGGCAGTGACGAATCCGAAGCGCTCGCCGATCGCACCCGACGTTCCGACCGTCGCGGAATCGGGGCTGCCCGGTTTCGAGGCGTTGCAGTGGTTCGGGATTTTCGTTCCGGCCGGCGCCTCGAAAGAGATCGTTGCCCGGCTCAATGGGGAGATCGTGAAGATCGTGCGGCTGCCCGATATCCGCGAGCGCATGACGAGCCTCGGCGCCGATGTGGTCGGCAGCACGCCCGAACAGTTTGCGGCGTTTCAGAAGACGGACACCGCAAAGTGGGCCAGGGTGGTGAAGGAATCGGGAGCGAAGATCGAGTAGATGCTATAAATCATCAGCCGCAGATAAACGCCGATTAACGCCCATAAAATCCGTAACACAATAATGCTTTGGGGACTGGTCTTATCCGCGTTCATCTGCGTTCGGCCCTCACCCCCGACCCCTCTCCCGGACGGGAGAGGGGAGGCTCGAGATTCCCTTCCCTCGAGGGGGAAGGGCATGGGATGGGGACGGGCGGTTCCAGTGTTTTCGAACTATCTTTGAGACAACTTCGAGGGCTGACGACGGAGCGCCATGCGAACGATCCTCACCCATGCCACGCTGATCGACTGCGTCGACCCGGCGCCGGCTGCAGATGCGACCGTGGTCGTTGAGAACGGACGCATCTCGGAAATCCTGACGGGCGGGCGGCGACCCGCTGCGGGCGACGCCGCCGTCGTCGATCTCGCCGGCGCCTATCTCATGCCCGGGCTGTGGGACGTACACGTTCATCCCGACTATCTGTCGCTCGCCGAGATGCCGCTCGCCGAACAGGTGGCGCTCTTCGGCCACCGGCTGATGAAGGCGCTCACCGAGTCGGGCATCGTCGGCTTCCGCTGCGCCGGCACGCACCACTATATGGACGTGGCGTGGAAGCGCGCGTTCGATTCCGGGCAGTATGTCGGCCCGCGCGTCTACGCGTGCGGCCACTTCCTGACGACGACCGGCGGCCACTTCCTCACCACCGGCCACGCGTTGGAGTGCGACGGCCCGTTCGGGTTCGTCAAAGCGATCCGCGAGCAGATGAAGAACGGGGTCGATCACATCAAGCTTAATCTCTCGGGCGGCATCATGGGCGCCGCGTGGGACCGGCACTGGCATTCGTTCCTGCTCGAGGACGAACTGAAGGCGGCGTTCGCCATCTGCCGCCAGCGCGAATTCAAGGTCATGGCGCACGCGACCAACCCGGATGCGGTGAAGAATGCGATCCGCCTCGGCGCGCACAGCATCGAGCACGGCTACATCATGGATGACGAGTGCATCGAGCTCATGCTCAAGCACGATGTCTGGTACGTGCCCACTCTCGCCATCAGCCATCTCACCCGCAACCAAGCCGGCAACGAGTGGGAGCGCGCGTACGTAGAACAGCGCAACCTCCCGCACTCGCTGTGCTGCCGGGCGGATGCGGCGTCCGACGTGCATGCCGGATGGTTCCGCAAGGCGCTGCACGCGGGCGTGAAGATGGCGCTCGGCTCCGACATCCGGCCGCTCAAGGACGCGGCGCTGCTCGAGATGGGACTGTGGGTCAAGGCCGGCGCAACGCCGTGGCAGACGCTGCTCGCCGCGACGAAAAACGCCGCCGCGGTCTGTGGCGCAGCCGCTGATCTTGGCACGGTCGAAGTCGGCAAGCTCGCCGACCTGATCGTCGTGGCAGCGAACCCGCTGGAGGACATCAACAACGTTCGCCGCCTGCTGCTCGTACTGAAGGAAGGGCGCGTCGTTTCGGACAAGAGAAGCTAGCTCTCCGGTGATATCATTGCCGCGCTAATTGAATCCCCACCGGAGGAGCTATGTCGCTGGTCGTCGCATTCGATGAAATCAAACCGGATCAGGTCCGGCGCAATAAAGGCGGACCGGACAGCCCGGCCTCGACCAACTTCCCGTTTTTCAGGGCGTCCAGCGATACGTCCGACGCCCCCACCGCTTTCCTGGCTCAATACGATCCGGGGGACAGGTCCTGCACGCATTTCCACGCGGTGGATCAGTTCCAGATCCTGGTCAAGGGCAAGGGCCGGCTCGGGCGGCACGAGGTAGCGCCCTACTACGTGCACTTCTCGCGCGCCTTTACGCCCTATGGCCCGCTGCACGCGGATGAGAAGACGGGATGGACCTTCATGACCTTGCGCACGCGCTATGACGCGGGCGCGCAACGCCTGCCCGGCGCGCTGCCGAAATTGAAGCAGGTTCCCGATCGCAAGCCGTGGCAGGTCACCAGCATGGCGTCGTTCCCGGCCTGCGGGTCGGGCGTGAGCCTGCAGGAAATCCCCGACGTCAAGGATGACCGCGGGCTTTTCGTCCGCTCGCTCGCCATGGCGCCCGGCACGCGGACCGTTGCGCCCGCCCCGTCCAGCGGCGCCGGCCAGTATGTAATCGCGGTCGAGGGCAGCTTGTGGCATGAGAACCGGGAACGCCAGGCGCTGACCGTCGTCTTCGTCAGGCCGGACGAGGACGCGTTCCAGATCCATGCCGGTCCGCAGGGGCTCGAAGCGCTCATTCTCAATTTTCCGCGGGTCGCGCCGCTTGCGGCAGACAGCGAGGCGCCGGCGACGGCTGCCGGATTCAAGAAGTGGCAGTGCGTGTTATGCGCTTTTTCGTACGACGAGGCGCAGGGCATTCCCGAGGAGGGCATCCCCGCCGGCACGCGCTGGGCGGACGTGCCGGATACCTGGAGCTGCCCGGATTGCGGCGCCAGCAAGAACGAATTCGAAATGGTCGAGGTGTAGATAAGATAATTGGGCTGCGACCCAATTATTTTCTTCCTCTCTCCTCAGTGAACCTGTAGCCCCGCCTCTTTCACGACTTTGACCCAGCGCGCATAGTCGGTGCGGATACGTTTATTGAAGTTCGCCACAGTGCCGCCGGTCGGCGCCATCCCTTGCACTTCGAACATCTTCTTCATATCGCTGGCCTGCAGCGAGTTCATAGGGTCGGACTCGACCCTCATGTAACGACAAACAAGATACTGGGCACTGGAACGTGAGCGATTCAAACGTCGAATGGAGGAATTGTGTGGACGTCGCGCGGCGCCGGTGGAAAATGGGCAGCCAATCACAACTGGGCAAACCGAAGGTCGAGTCTGACCCTGAGGTCGCTGCTTTGGTCCACAGCCGTAGGTCGGGTTGCCGCGAGGCTACCCGGCGGTACAATTACCCGACATCGGTCTTCTGCGGGCTCAGGTTGCCGGCGCGAACATCGGCATCGACGCGCCGCCTTCGGTCTTCCTGAAGACGACTTTCACCTTCTGTCCGATCCGGATCGTATCGAGATCGCAATCGACGATGTTGGTCATCATCTTCACGCCTTCGTCCAAGGTGACGTAGGCGATGCAATAGGGAACGGGCCCGCCGCGGCGCGTGATGCTGAAGGTATAGATTTCGCCCGTGCCCCTGGCCTGCACCCACTGCACCTTGTCGCTGAAGCAGTGCGGGCAGAGACTGCGCGGGTAGTGGTGGTACTCGCCGCAATCGCTGCATTTCTTGAGCATGAGCCTGCCCTCGGCAGCAGCGTTGAAGTAGGGCTGGTCCCCGGGATTCAGCGCCGGGTCGCGGAGTTTTCGTTCCTGGTATGGGGTTGCCATCGTCTTACTCCCTTTCCATGATCAATGTGGCGCTGCCGTGCCGGTGCCCGAGCGAGCCGCCGGTGCCGTGCGCGAGCGCGAGGTCGCAATTCTTCACCTGGACCGCGGGATGCGCCTCCCCGCGCAATTGGCGCACGGCCTCGATGACTTTGGTCATGCCGCCGCGGTTCGCAGGGTGGTTGTTGCACAGTCCGCCACCGTCGGTGTTGAACGGAAACTTGCCGCTGCCGGAGATGAGATTGCCGTCCGCGACGAATTTTCCGCCTTCGCCTTTCTTGCAGAAGCCGAGATCTTCGATCTGCATCACGACCGTGATCGTGAAGCTGTCGTAGAT
>MERI01000089.1 GCA_001772005.1 Betaproteobacteria bacterium RIFCSPLOWO2_12_FULL_62_58
GCCTTCGGGGCTGACCAGCGCTGTCGCGAGTCTTTTGGGGCTTGCGGTTCCGCTCGCGGTTTTCCTGCTCACGACCCCATACCTCGTTGCACGCCTCGGAACGGGGCAATATGGAATCCTGATGCTGGTGGTGTCGCTGACCGCCATCCTCGGCAGCCTCGATTTCGGGCTTGCGACGGGCGGTGTACGCGAAATCAGCAGGGCACTCGCCCGGGGGGAAAACGACAGATTGGTGCAGTTGCTGCGGGAATACCTTTCGTTATTTGTGGTTGTCGGGCTCACGGTATTTGCGGCACTCGTTGTCTTCGCCCGGCAAGTAGTCTCGCTGCTGGGAATGAACGACGTGATAGGTGCGGAGGAGGCTGCATGGGTCGTGTTTCTGTTGGCCGTCTCATTGCTCTTTCAGTTGCTGACCGCGTGGGCTTCGCTGCTGCCGCGGGCGCTGGAACAGTTCCCGGCCATTGCCTTGATCCAGGTGCTCGCCAATATCGCGGTGTGGGGGGGCGCGGTTGCGCTCCTGGCGCTGGATTCAGGCCCCGGGCTTTTGCTGGTCGTCATATGGTCTACGTTCCTGAGCGGGCTCGTGTGCCTCGCTTTTCTCATATTCAGCCGAAGGCTGCTGCCGGCTTTCAGTTGCCGCCCGGCAGGCACTTTCAGGGAAACGCCGGGAATCTTCGGATACAGTTTCTACGCGTTCGTCGGGCAGTTCACTTCCGCTTTCGCCTACCATGCGGACAGGCTGCTCATCGCGTACTTTCTGGGACCCGAACCGGTTGCTTACTATGCGGTAGCGGCAAATGTTGCGAGCAAGCTTCTCAGCCTGGGCGCGGCTATGGCGAACTTCGTATTCCCCCGGGCGGTGGCGCTGTCGGCCGCGGCGGACATTCCGGCGTTGACGACTTTTTACACCCGGGCCTCGCGCTACCAGTTGCTCGTGCTTGCGCCTTTGCTTGCGCCGGCGGTCATGCTCTCCGAGCCGTTGCTTGCCATTTGGCTGGGTCCGGCGTTCGCCGCACAGGCCGCGCCACTCCTGCAAGTCCTGTGCTTCGGTTACGTCGTTGCGGTATTGTCTGTGGTGCCGTCGCAGATTTTCAATGGGATAGGAAATGCAAGAATAGGGGCCCTTTTTGCGACCGCCGGGACACTAATAAACGTCGGCGGGTGTGTAATCCTCCTGCCGCTGTTCGGCATGATGGGGGCGGCAGCCGCCTCTCTGCTGGGGATGTTGCAGGCAGTGGTGTATGCAGGCGCGCTTGAAGCCCACCTGGGCCTCGGCTGGTTCAAGGCCAGACGCGGTTTTTATCTGTCGGTGCTTGGCGTGATCGCCGGGCAGTTTCTTGCGCTTTACGCGATGCGGCCTCTGGTTGGAGGTTGGGTTTCGCTGCTGTTGGTCGGGACGGGCGGTTACGCCGTTTTCCACCTGGCGTGGCGTGCTTTAGGACTGCTGAGCGCGGACGACAAAAAGGTTTTAGGCGAGCTTTCAGGATTATGGCGGAGAAAATTCTTGAACTAGGATGCGGCTTCGAGAAGACGCCTGGCGCGATTGGGCTCGATATCAATCCTCGCTCGGCGGCCGATGTCATCCACGATCTGGACCGGTTTCCCTATCCGTTCGCGGACAACGAGTTCGACCGGATTATTTGCCGGGAGGTCCTGGAGCATGTCGACAGCTTCGTGCGCACCGTGGAAGAAATCTGGCGAATCGGCAGGCCCGGCGCGTCGGTTGAAATCTCGGGTCCGTTCATGAGCAGCGTCAACTATTTTTCCGACCCGACGCACAGGCGTGCTTTTACTTCCAGAAGCTTCGATTATTTCATTGAGGGCACGAAATCGGTTAACTATCAGTACAGCCTTGCGCGATTCAGGCTGCTATCCGTCGAATACGATAAGTTTGAGCTGCAGCATAGGCGCGGGCTCAATCGCTGGCTGCTCAAATGGGCGAACCGTAACAAGGAGAAATATGAAAACAGATACGCATTCATTTATCCCGTTTATACGATTTACTTCGAACTGGCCATCGTGAAATAGCCCAACGTTCGTTCCGGATTCGGGCATGCGGATCGCGATCAACGCCTCGAGCCTGCTCTCGCCGGCGACCGGGATTGCCTCCTACACCCGCAACCTGGCGCAAGCGTTGCTGGAGTCGGGTAAGGTGGAGGCCTTTTTCTTTTACGGCGTGGCCTGGTCGCGCGGCGTGCGCGATGTGCCCTTGCCGGCAGCGATGCCGGTGAAGAGTCTCGTCAGGAAACTGGTTCCCTATGCCTACGAAGTGAACCGCTTCGTCCAGCAAAGAATGTTCAATGCCGGGGTGGCGCGCTACCAGCCCGACGTTTACCACGACCCGAATTACCTGGCTTTTTCTTTCGACGGCCCGGTTGTGATCACGATACACGACATGTCGCACATCCGTTATCCGGAAATGCACCCCGAGAGCAGGGTCAATGCAATGAACAAGTATCTGCCGCCGTCCATAGCGTTGGCGGTGCAGATCATTGTGGATTCGGAGTTTGTAAAAAGCGAGGTGGTGAACCATTTCGGCGTTGATCCGGCCAGGGTGCACGCGATACATCTGGGCGTGGCGGGGCATTATACGCCCCGGCGAGCGGAAGAAAGCGCCTCGGCGCTCATGCCATATGGTCTTGCCTATCGCGCCTACATCCTCGCCGTAGGCACGTTGGAGCCGCGTAAGAATCTGATCCAGGCGATTGACGCCTACGCTGGATTGCCTGAGGCGGTCAGAAAATCGACGCCGCTGGTGATCGCCGGGATGAAAGGCTGGCTGACCGAAGAGCTGCAAACGCGCATCAGGAAATACGAGGACAAGGGGGAGGTGCGCTGGCTGGGATACGTGCCCGGCGAGGTGCTCCCGGTCCTGTACTCGGGAGCCCGGTTCCTGGTCTATCCGTCTCTTTACGAAGGCTTCGGACTGCCGGTGCTGGAAGCGATGGCGAGCGGCATTCCGGTTATCACCTCGAACCGGGCCTCGTTGCCGGAAGTCGCGGGTGAAGCGGCGATCGTGGTCGATCCGGACGACCGCGAAGCCTTGCGGGAAGCGATGCTGCGGATGCTCGAGGATGAGCAGGAAGCGAAACGTCGCTCGGAGCTGGGCTTGGCGCAAGCAGCCCGGTTCACGTGGCGCGCCTGCGCGGAGAAAACGCTGGCGGTGTATCGCAAAGCGATCAGCGAATCGTGAACGGTGAAACCCACACCCATCACCCATCAGCAGAACAATGAAAGTCCTGCACTTCGGTCGCTTTTACGGCGGGAACTTCGGCGGGCTCGAGCGCCACGTCGCGCTGCTGCTCAGGGGCCTGACCCGCTCGATCCACGTCGACAATCTGGTGGCGAGCGAAGACCTGTCGATGACCAGGATCGAGGTGGACGGTTGCCGTGTCTACAAGGCGCCCTCACTGGGGATCGCCGCCGGGGCCGCGCTCTGCCCCACCATGCCGTGGTGGGCGCGCAAACTCCATCGCCAGGAGCGCTACGATATCGCGCACCTGCATTTTCCGGATCCGATGTCGCATCTGGCCGCCCTGGCGCTGCCGCGCGGCATCAAGCTCGTCATTTCCTGGCACAGCGATGTCGTGCGCCAGAAGAACCTGCTCAAGCTGTATCGTCCCTTTCTCGACCGCATCGTCGCCCGCGCCGACGCGATCATCGCCGCTACGCCGCTGCACTTTTCCTCGTCAACCCAGCTCACGGCATGCGCCGACCGGAGCCGGCTGCGCGTGGTGCCGTACGGCATCGATTTCCTGCCTTTCGAGCAGCTGCGGGCGATCGCGGCGGGCCGGGCGCTGCGCGCGCGTTTCGCCGGCCGGCGGTTGATCTTCGCCATCGGGCGCCACGTCTATTACAAGGGGCTGGAATTCCTGGTGCGCGCCATGCCGCGCGTGAGACCGGACGCCGTCCTGCTGGTGGGCGGACACGGCCCGTTGACGGAGAGCCTGAAGGCGCTGGCTCAATCGCTGCGGCTCGGGGATCGCGCGATATTCCTGGGGCGGATCGCTGACGAAGACTTGCCGGCGCATTATCACGCAGCGGACGTCTTCTGTATGCCGTCGGTGGAGCGGAGCGAGGCTTTCGGTTTGGTTCAAGTCGAGGCGATGGCCTGCAGGAAGCCCGTCGTCTGCTGCGATCTCGGGAACGGCGTGAACTATGTCAGCCGGCACGGCGTGACTGGCCTGGTTGTGCCGCCACGCGACCCCGGCGCGCTGGCCCGAGCCCTCAACGAATTGTTGGACGATGAGCGCACCCGCGAAAAAATGGGCGAGGCGGGCTACACGCGGGCAAAGCGCGAGTTCACGCTCGACAACATGTGGAGCGGCACGCTTCAGGTCTATCGCGAGATAACGCGCTAGGAGTTTGTCGTGTCTGAGACCGACAAACTGTTAGAGTAAAGCAAGCTGTCGTGGGAGCCGGCTTGCCGGCGATGCTATCCGCCCCCGGCGGCGGCCGGGTACCGGTGTTCGCCATGATGCGGATCAGCGGTCCGGGAAAATTTGAATTTCCTGGGAGCGTAGCCAAAATCCCGATGTGCCGCGAGGTAATCGAAATCAAGGTCGAGATTGATCCGGTTCACCATCTCCAGGTTGAGATGCCGGTAGGCGGGAAGCACCGAGGCTGCTTTCAGCAACAAGGCGAATACCGCGAGGGAGATTTTGACGATCCTGGGTTTCTTTCCCAGCCCCTCGAAAACCGTTTCCACCATCTGCCGGTAAGTCAGCGTCTCACCGCCGCTTAGATTATAGGCCCGGTTATGGGCTGCCGGGCAATCCAGCACGGCCAGGCATGCCGCCGCCAGATCGTCGGCGTGCACCGGCTGGCGCAGCCCCTTGCCCTCTCCCAATATCGGAAAGAAGCCAAAGCGGCGTATGAAGTGGGCGATGGTGGTCACGTTCTTGTCCATCCCGCAGCCGTAAATCAGCGTGGGGCGGAACAGGGTCCAGGCGATGCCGTATTCAGCGCATTTTCTTGCGAGGACGTCTTCCGACTCGATCAGTTCCCGCACAAACTCCTGCTCTCCTTGATCGGTCGAAGTGAGTTTGCTGTAGCGGCTGGTGGAGCCGAAGGCCACGATCCGGCGCACGCCGATCTGCGCGAGGGTGTCGATCAGGTCCGGCAACGTCCCGAGGGGAGCGAGGTGGATCAGCACCTTCGCGCCGGCGATTTTTTGCAGCGCATTCCGGTCATGCGCGATATCAATTTCATGCCAGACCAGGGAATCCGCGGCGGGTTGCTGTCCGGTCGCCGGCCTGCGGCTGACGGCGTGGACTAAATAATCCGCTTCCCGCAGCCGCGGGATCAGGAAATAGCCGATCTGGCTGGTGGCGCCGGTGACGATGACACCGGGCAGGCGCTGGTCGGCTGGCAGCGAAACCAGCAGCGACGTGCCCGTGGCGTCCTTCGTTCCGCGCGAGAAGAACTTCCTGACGGCCAGAACGGCAGCGATCGCCGAAAACCGGGTCCACACGGCAAGCGTGACCACGAACAGCAGCAGCGTCGGATACGTATGCCGGAAGAATTTCCGGTAGAAGCGGATCATGCCCTTGTGTTTGTACCACTCCACGTGAATGGGGCGGCCGGCGCTCCCCACCCCCTTCGCGTGCACGATCTCAACGTCGGGGACGAACAATATCGTGAATCCCGCCGCGCGGAAGCGCATGCACCAGTCGAGGTCCTCACAATGCAGGAAGTAGCCTTCATCCATCAAACCGACGTGATTCAGCGCGCTGCGCCGCACGAACATGAAGGCGCCGGAAATCGCTTCCACCGGCGTCGCCCGCTCGGGCAACGGCTGGCCGGTGAGGATGAAACTGCTGAAGCGGGGACTGTTGCGGAAAACCCGCGACAACCTGAAAACCCGCACGAACGCGCGCCACGGGGTGGGCACGAAGCGCCGGCAGCCCGCCTGCTCGGAGCCGTCCGGATTCCGGATCAGGCATCCCGCCATGCCGGCAGCCGGGTTGGCGTCCATGGCCGCGCGCATGCGCTCAAGCGTATCGGGCTGGACGATGCAGTCGGGATTGAGAAACAGCAGATAGTCGCCGGCCGCCATGGGCAGGACCGCGTTGTTGGCGCGCGCGAACCCGAGATTTGCCCCGTTTTCCACGACGCGCAGCCGCGGGTCATCTCCGAGGCGCCGGCGCAGGTCGGCCACGCTGCCATCGGTCGAGCCGTTGTCGGAAACGAGAACCTCGACGGGCACGCTCGACCCCAGCACCGAACGGACGCACGCCGTCAGCAGCCTCCCGCCATTGAAGTTCACGATGATGACCGAAATGACGGAAATGACGGGGTCAGGCTTGCATAATTGCATTTTCATACTCGCGCAGCACCTTGAAATGACGGGGTCAGGCTTGCATAATTGCATTTTCATACTCGCGCAGCACCTTCGCCTCCGGACCGCCGGCGGCTGCCATCCGATCCAGCGCCCCCACCGCTCGACTCAGCGTTGAGATGTCGCGGTTGAAGCGGCGGGCGACCTCCGTCAGAGGCGCCGCACCTGTGCGCACCGCCAGCCACCCGATCAAGGCGCGCGCGCGGGCCGCCGCACGGCGCCGGCCCGGCGCGTCGAGGCCCGCCTCCTTGATATCGAGACGCTGGCATATGAATCCGACGATACGCTTCAGTGCGGGTGGCCTGTGGTCGGTCTCCCCCGCGGCCTTCAGCGCGCGTTCGACGAACTTGTCGGCACCGATCACGCGCACTTCATCCGCGCCACGGTAGAAATCGTCCCGGTGACCCTCCGCCATGCCCTCGGCCACGAACCGCACATAGCGGCGGCGGGCAACGCCCGGCCGGTCATCGAAACGGGACAGGATCCAATCGGTGGTGAGAAACGCGAAGTGCTTCTTCCCCAGGTAGCCGAGATGCCCGCTGTGGGGGTAGTCGCCCGGATCCCGCACGATGCGGGCGCGCACGGGGTTGAGGTGGATGTAGCGCACCAGTTCGAGCAGGTAGCTCTCCGCATCGGCGAGCAGCGCGTGGTAGCGGCCCTGGAACAAGTGTCCCAGCCGTCCCTGCGTCTTGTTGACGTGGCGGGCGTAGCGGAACGCGAGGTTTTGCAGCGCGCGGGACAACGGCGCGGCGCCCACCTGGAGGGCGAGGTGAACGTGATTGCGCATCAGGCAAAAGCCGTGCACGCGGTAACCGAAGCGAGCGACGCCCTCTTGCAGCAACGCGTAGAACATCGCCCGGTCGTTGTCCGCAAAGAAAATGTCCTGCTGCGCGTTGCCGCGAAGGATGACATGGTACAGCGCACCGGGCACATGCAGTCGAGGCTTGCGGGCCATGCGGGCAGACTAGAACGACGCCGTAGAAAATGCAACATTACAAGCCTGACCCCCATGATCCTGACCCCCATGATCCAAGCGCGGCGTGGCGGGCCCAGTTTATGCGTTCTCTTCTCGTCCTGTCTCCACCGGCAATGAAAAAAGGCTGGGCCTTCGCGGAATGCAACATTGCAAGCCTGACCCCAATGACCTTGTCAAAATTGGATTCCCATCTGCATGGGAATGACAGCCTGTTGGTGGAAGCCGGTCTGCCGGCGGATGGACTGGGGTAAAATGTAAAAGCATCGTCACGAAAATTTTCTTGGGACGGAATCGAGTTGATCAAGAGCGGCAACACCGTCTGGCACCACGCCACCGTTACGCGCGCCGACCGCGAACGCCTCAACGGCCACCGCAGCGTCATCGTCTGGTTCACGGGGCTGTCCGGTTCCGGCAAGTCCACGCTCGCCCATGCGGTGGAGGAAAGATTGTATGAACTGGGCTGCCGCGCCTTCGTGTTCGACGGCGACAACGTGCGCCACGGCCTGTGCGCCGACCTGGGGTTTTCCCTTCACGACCGCGAGGAGAACATCCGCCGCATCGGCGAGATGACCAAGCTTTTCCTGGAAGCGGGCATGATCGCGCTTACCGCCTTCATTTCGCCCTTCGCCAAGGATCGCCGGAGGGTGCGCGAACTCGCGGGCGACGCAGAATTTATCGAAGTCTACTGCCGTTGCCCGATCGAAATCTGCGAGCAGCGCGACACCAAGGGCCACTACCGGCGCGCGAGAAAAGGCGAGATCCCCGAGTTCACCGGCATTTCCTCCCCGTACGAGGTCCCGGAAAACCCGGCGCTCATCATCCCCACCGGTGAAGCGCCGCTGGACGCCTGCGTGAATCAGGTCGTCTCCTGTCTGCGTCAGCGGGGCGTCATCGCTCCTGCTGGCAATCTTTGAGTTCCCCCCACCTTAATCCTTCCGCTTTCCACGATTCCGCTTCCCCTTCAGGCGATTTCGAGCGCTTTGAGAATCGGCAGGCGCTTGTCAGCGAATTCGTTCGCCTGGAGCAACTGTGCGAAGTTGATGCTCTTCGCCTGCACCGCCTGCTCGACCTGGGCAAGCGTCTTCGCGCGATGGTCGGCGAGCGCGTCCAGCACCGGGCCGTAGACCGGCTCCTGCAACGTCGCCTCGCCAAGGCTGCCGCTCACCTTCAACGACACATCGGCCCGGGGGGTGACGAGGATAAACTTCTCGCGCCTGAGTGATTCGGACTGCGTCAGCGCGGAGAGCCGGCGCGGTCCCTTGACCCAGTAATCGCGGCGAAACTGCTGGTTCACCATGAAGTCACGCGCCGTTTCGCGGAACATCGGGTCGGGAATATCTTTGAGAAAAGCCTGCTGGTCAGCCGAGAGGTTCACCGCATCCACATGGTCGAGGTAGTGGGCGGAGCAGGCGTAGTTCACCTTCGCCGGCTCGAGCCACCGCGCCATGTCGGCGAACGGCATGGGGTCCCAGTCGCGGTTGAAATACTCATGGGCGAGATAATGTCGATTCTGGTCCTTGATCTTCTTGATGCGTTCCGCCGCCAGCGGATT
The DNA here is from genome assembly GCA_001772005.1 of Betaproteobacteria bacterium RIFCSPLOWO2_12_FULL_62_58. Taxonomy (GTDB): domain Bacteria; phylum Pseudomonadota; class Gammaproteobacteria; order Burkholderiales; family SG8-41; genus DSOT01. Next base: position 8,869 of record MERI01000089.1, read on the forward strand.
GGCGCGGGCATAGTTGGGATTGGTGGCGAGGAGTTTCTCTGCGAAATCGATCGCCGCATCGATGCGGGAGACGATGCCGCGGCCGGGCGCCGCCATCACCTCGGCGTGCTCGGTCATGAGGTTGCGCATCGGCGCAAACGCCGCCCAGCCGGGCATGGTGTTGTAGCTGATGTAAAGCGCCCCGCCCACCTTGAGCTTGCGCGCGATGAAATCGACGATGACCGCCCGGTTCTCGTCCGATATCCAGCTCCAGATGCCGTGCAGGCCGATGTAGTCGAAGTCCGGCAGATCGCCCCGCTTGCAGAACTCGGCAAACGCCTGGTCGTAGAGCCGCGCTTCCGCTCGTGAAACCGCCGCCAGTTCCTGGGCGAAGCTCGCCTGTGCCGGATTGAAGTCGGTGCCCCACCACTGGACGGTGGAACTCGCGGCGTGAATGTTGGCGCTCATGCCCTGGCCGAAGCCGAGTTCGCAGGCCGCGCCGACCTGCGGTGTTGCCAGCCCCGCGTTGAGAAACGCGAGCCGCATCCGCAGCGGATTGAGTTCGGTGTAATAGCCGAAGGTGTAACCAATATCGGCGACGTAGCCGTAGGTCCAGTCGCTCATGAATTCGCGCCCTGGAAGTTGCTGGGGAGGTGGAATTTTATCGGGATTGGCGGAATTGGGGTGAATTACGTTCTATGTCGTTGCCGCCCCGTTTGTCGTTCCCGTCCCGTTTGTCGTTCCCGCCCCGTTTGTCGTTCCCGCCCCGTTTGTCGTTCCCGCGGAAGCGGGAACCTCATAGGGCGGTTCATCTCACGCGAACCGAAATTAGATTCCCGTCCCCGATTTAAGCATTTGAGGACAAGCTTTCACGGGAATGACAGCTTACTGTCTCGTTTCCGAGGCACGGGAATGACAGCCCATTCTCAATGTAGCTTTCCGAAATCGAACTTGATACCGTCACCCTCGAGCCAGGAAAGGTCAAGTTCCTGTCCCAGTTGCGTCCGCCGGGCGCGCGGCGCACGCGCGGCAGCCAACTCGCCCAACACACGGAGCTGCTGCATGGAAAGAAGCTGCGCGTAGGCGAGCGGCAGCGCGCCGCTCTTTCGCACGCCCAGGAACGCTTCATCGTCCAGCGCGTTGAGCGCAGCTTCGCTCGCGCGGAACAGCCCTTCGATCTTGCGTTCGCCTTGGCCGGTCTTCAGCGTGATCGTCCACGGCTCGATCAGGTTCCGGACCTGCAGGGCGGCGCAGGCGGCGGCCGTGGCGGCGCGGTTCTGTTCAACTTTGGTGAGGAAATTCATTACCCGACGCACTGGCTCCGAGAGGGTACCATCGTCTTCAAAAAAGCGCTGCCCCTCCGGCCCGTCGCTCACGAGCCCGCTCGCCTCGTCGGCGCAGAGCAGTTGCTGGCCGTCTTCGGTGCGGCCCAGCACGAAGGGGTAGCCGCGCAGGGCGGCGGGCACGTAGCCGCCGAGCCAGCGCCCGTCCTCGGCCACGAAAAGGTTGCGGTCCGATTCCAGACCGAGCACGGCGGCCGGAACGAAGTCTTTGCCCTGCGCGATGAAGGCGATGGGAAACGAAAGCGCGGCCCCGGCCAGTTCCGCCGCCACCAGCGGGATGACGGCGCGGTCCGCGGCGAAGGCATAAGAGGCGTTGCCCCGCCAGCGCATCGCCGCGTGGCGGGAACGGGTGACGGGAGTAATGGCTGTCATGGGGAATCGTGCCTCGGAAGAAAAACCGCCCGTTGAACGGGGCGGGGTCACATATAAAGGGGACGCACCCCTTTAAAGGACTATGGAGACGCCACTCTCGTCGGCCGCCCGCGGGCGCGGTAGTGCAGCGCCTGGCCCGCGATCCGTT
>MERI01000090.1:0-455 GCA_001772005.1 Betaproteobacteria bacterium RIFCSPLOWO2_12_FULL_62_58
GCCAGCAATTGACGGTTCTCCGGGGTCAGCAGGCGCATCACGGCCTCAACCGACTCGAACGAAACTCGCCCCGCATCGGCAGGCGCCTTGCGCTCGCCCCGGGCGACCGAAAGCATTTCCGCCCTGAGCGCTTTCATCGATTGAATTCTCAGCTTCATTTTCAACGCTCCTTCTCATCATGCGATTCCATGCGGAACCCGTGGAGATTTTTCCACCACCTTGACCTCGAATTTGAGGTAATGGCCGCTGGCGAGGTAGTGCAGCCTCCCGTCATAGGCGAGCAGCAGCTCTAGCGCGTACTCGGGGATATCCATGCTTTATCCTATCACATCATGATAGGATTATAAACGCTCCGGACGACTGCGTCATGCATTGGCAAGGGAAACGTTGGAGGGGAACGTTGGGGTCAGAGCTCGTAGGGCGGGAAAGCGCAGCGCATCCCGCCCTACAGCCCT
>MERI01000090.1:469-30065 GCA_001772005.1 Betaproteobacteria bacterium RIFCSPLOWO2_12_FULL_62_58
GCGCGGTCGCGCTCGCAACCGAAATTGGATTCCCGAATTCTCGGGAATGACAGGAGCTTGTAGTCACAAGTTCTCCCGGCCACACCCAACCCGCCGGCAACCCCGGCGGGTTTTTTCCTTTCCCGAGGGGTGTATCCACTCCAGTCTGATGGTGTGGCGCCAAAGCACGGAGCCGCCGCATGGGTTTCCGCCCCCGATAAACCCATGCGAGCGCATGGCTTCGCGGGGACGACTGCTCATCGGTTCATTCGCGCGGCACCTGGTGATTTTACGGCGATGCTTCGGTGCGGGCCCCGGTGAGCCGCCGAGCAGTCGCAGCCAGGCCCGGTTCGGTCGCAAATCAGCGAAGAAAATGGGCGTAGCGTCGATGCACGGGCTCGCGACTACGTTTGCGGCGAGCACTGTCTGAGCGTTTTGTGCGAGTTGCGCAGCCGCCGGGCCTGGCGAGCAGCGCAGGGGATCCCATGAGGCAACGATAAGGGACGGCGAACGGGGCGGCCTTCTCTTTGGTGACTTTCTCTTGGCCGCGCAAGAGAAAGTTACCAGCACCGGGGCTGCCCCCCGGCGATCTTCAATTGCATTCCCCCCCCGATAAACCGACCGGCGGGCAGGCTTCGCGGGAATGACAGTCGTAGCCCGGATGGAGTGGAACGAAATCCGGGGCCGGTGGTAGTTTGCGCTGTTGTGGCGAATACGTTCCGATTCTCCGCTGTCGGCAGAAAGGTTAAGCCTTTCCACAATGCGCAAATATGCATTAAAATGAGTTGGTCAAGTAGTCACGAGAGGCACAAAATGCGAACCATGACCCTGGCCGATGCCAAAGCCCGACTGTCCGCCGCAGTTGATTTGGTCGAAGCCGGCGAGGAAATCGTCATCACGCGGCGAGGCCGCCCGGTAGTGCGCATCGTGCGCGAAGCCGAGCGACCAGCGGGGAATGCCGCCGCCCTGCTGAAAGAGTTGCAAAAATTTGTCATGGCGCAGCCACTGCAAGCGGAGTCGGCGGTCAAGCTGATGCGCCGCATGCGCGACGGCAGCCGCTATTGATGCGCTACGCCGATACGTGCCTGCTGGTGTCTCTGTTTTTCCGCGATGCCGGCACCGATGCCGCGCTGGCTTGGCTACATGCCGCCGGGGTAGAGCCGATTATGGCGAGCCACTGGAGCCTGACAGAATTTTCCAGCGCTGCCGGACTCAGGGCGCGCGCTGGTCAGATCGCTCCCAAACTGCACCGCGAGGCCTTGGCGAAATTTCGCCGCTTCGCCGCCGGACGCCTGACCCTCACCCCACCCGAACCCGCGGACTTCGAGCGCGCCGCCGCACTGCTTGACCACTTTAAGACCGGCTTGCGCGCCGGCGATGCGTTGCACCTGGCGATTTGCGCCCGTCAGGGTGCAGTCTTCTGCACAGCGGACAAGATGCTCGCCGAGGCGGCCATTGCGCTCGGTGTAAACACGGAAAAAGTAGTTTGATGCCACTCGAACAGTCCAATGGACAAAGAGGGTCAGAATATGGAAACCCAATTGGAAATCCTGGAGGCGGAAGCACTGAAGCTCACACCGGGCGAGCGCGCGGCGCTCGCGCAACGATTGCTGGCGAGCCTCGATGAGGATGCGGCGATCGAGGAAGCCTGGGCGGCTGAGGTCGAGCGTCGAATCGCTGATGTTGAAAGTGGAGCGGTTCAAGTTATCCCGATTGCCGAGGCTCTTGCGCAGGTCCGTGCGGCATTGAAGTGAAGCTGGTCATCTTTCCGCCCGCGCTCGCGGACCCCTGTGAGCCGCCGAGCAGTCGCAGCCAGGCCCGGTTCGGTCGCAAATCAGCGAAGAAAATGGGCGTAGCGTCGATGCACGGGCTCGCGACTACGCTTGCGGCGAGCACTGTCTGAGCGTTTTGTGCGAGTTGCGCAGCCGCCGGGCCTGGCGAGCAGCGCAGGGAATCCCATGAGGCAACGATAAGGGACGGCGAACGGGGCGGCCTTCTCTTTGGTGACTTTCTCTTGGCCGCGCAAGAGAAAGTTACCAGCACCGGGGCTGCCCCCCGGCGATCTTCAATGGAGGGGTAGTGGGCTGAGACTCGACATAATCTGCGCCGAGCCCGGCGCAAGTTCTCCGGTCACTTGCGTCTCAAGCGCACGCTTGGTGGGGTCAGACTCGAAACCCCGCGAACTTGTGTTTTGCCTGCGGGCCTCTTCGGAAGACTCTCGTGGGTCAATGTCTGAGGTCTTCCCCACGGTTCACAGTTCACGCCGATAAGGGGGCATCGGAGCTTGTCCTGCACCGCCGGTCGCAAATTCTTCCGGGATGCAGCGCGTCCTGGCTACGCGCTGAGTGATGGTCGTCAACCGCTGATCGACGGCGAGATCAGAGGGGCGTCACGAGTTCGAGACCGGCGAACCGCCGCAATCCTTGGTCGAAACTGACGAGGCTGTGTTTTCCGGCAATCGCGAAGGCGGCGAGATAGCAGTCGGTCTCCGCCGGCTTCCCTTTCGGTAATGCGGCGGTGAGCGTGCGCCACGCGCTCTCGAGGCCGGCGGGCTCGCCGACCAGCGCAAAACGGTCATCCTCGATCAGCCGTTGCCACCCGTCCCAAAACTCGGACGCGCTCTTGACCTCCTCTTTCATGGCCGAAGGGTGAGTCAGGATGCGCAGCGCGCCCATCTGGGATACGCGGCAGACCGCGATCGCTCCCGGCTCGTCGTGCCCGGCGAGCCAGCGCACCGCGCGGGCCGAGTGCACGTGGCGCGCGTGCATCAGTGCAACAAGCACGTTGACGTCAACGAGCGCGCCCATGGCGCCGAACGTCTTCGGCGGCTTCGAGTTTCGCGATCCCCGCGTTGCTCAGACGAAGCGAACCCGGCGCCTTCGAGTCGAAGATGGGGAATCGCGCCCGTTTGCGCGCCGGCTTCGGCGCCGACGGTTGTCCCAACTCGCGCTCGAGCGCTGCGCCCACGAGGTCGCGCAGGCTCTTTCCGCGGTGGACCGCTTCAATCTTCGCGCGCTTGAGGAGTTCGTCGGGGAGATCAAGGGTAGTGCGCATATAAACATATTAATGCGTTTATGCTTTCCTGTCAATCTGGGGTCAGACTCGAAACCCCGCGAACTTGCGTTTTGCCTGAGGGCCTCTTCGCGCGGGCGCCGAGCGGCATCCCGACAGCTCTTCGGATAAATCAGTGTAACTTTTTCACCAGACGAAAGGCCGGCCTTGCGGAATATCCGGGCGCGTGAAAGTTTAACTGCGCACATCCGCATTCATCTGCGGTTTCATCGTTCAATCAGGAATGTCGAGCGCAATTCGCAAGGCGCGATTGAGCTGCTCCAGCTTCTGCGGCGAAAGCGTTCCGATATAATTCGACAGCATGGATTTCGCCAGGCTCACGATTTCGTCGCAGTGGATGCTGCTCTCGTGTTTCAGGCCCTCCTCGACGCCGACCGGAACCTGGGTCGCAAGTCCATCGTAGGCCGTATACACGGGAGCGCACATTACGGTCGAGAAACGCGCAAATTTTGGCTCCCACGCAAGTCCTCGACTGGATGAACCAGCTTGCGTTCGTTGCGGCGGACGGAAGGGCTGCTGCGGATGACGATTACCTGGCTCAGCTCGAGCGGCTTCAGGACGATGCGCTCTTCGTTTATTTCGCAGACGATGTCGGAGCCGACGGCGCGCTGCTCAGCATGCTCATGATTCCCCAGCAGCCGCTCATCATCGAGCATCCATTGGATGTTCAGCCAAAGCAGACGCAGACCCTCATTGCGCGGTGCGCCGCGGCGCTCGGATACGAACTTGCCCCGTAGTCACGACTGAACGGGAGGATGGAAGGGTCGAACTCCAGCGGCTCTACAAGATGAGGTAGCGCTGTTCCATCCGCGCATGGCATCGGGGTCGCATAGCCGCGCGGTCAGACTCGACATAATCTGCGCCGGACGCGCCACGAGTTTTCCAGGCACATCCATGCCACCGGCAATCCTTGTGGTACGTGACTCGTGATTCATGGCTCGTGAGGATGCGCTCTTGCCGGATTACGCCGGGCGACGGCTCGTCCGCCATTCTCTCGTTCCGCGTTTCAACGTACGGGGTGTGACCGAATCCGGGTCAGCGCTTCAGAAAGCTGGCCGGGGTGATGATGGGGATGCCTTGAAAAGGGTCCAGGGCAAGGAGGTCTTTGTCACCGGTTATGATAATGGCGGCGCCGCCGTTTATGGCGAGTTCAAGAAATTTGTCGTCCCTGGGATCACGGCAGGCTCGAATCGGGTAGGTAATAGGAACCAGCTCCGCTACGCTGCCAAGGAGCCTGAGAAACTGCTGGCGGTCTTCAATGCTGACGTAACGATCGAATTTGGGCCGGGCGAGAACATCGGCGAGTTCGATTAAGGTCGCTTCTGAAATGAGAAGCTGCCCTTCGTCAACGGCTCTGCGGACCGCCCGGCCGGGCACGGAATCGGGCAGAAGAAGGCGGCTGACGAGCGCATTGTTGTCAACGACGATACGCTTCCGAGGCGTCATCGGCGAGTATTCTGGCTAATTTCTTGCCCGTAAGACCGCGAGCGGCGGCGTTCTTCGCGACACGGTCGCAGAAGCGCTGAAACTCGGCTGCGTTCAGGGCGCGCAGACGATCGTATTCCCCCGGCGAAAGAAGAACAGCCACGTCCCTTTTCTGCCGGCGGATCACCACGGGTTCCCGCTGTGCGGCATCGAGCAGCGCCGCAAGCCGCTGCTTGGCATCAGTTGCAGACACGTAGCGCATCGCGTACCTCCTTGTGTCTATTTTATCTAAACTGGACAAAGTAGACAAGATTTGAACGCGGGCTTTGAACGTGGGCTGCGCCAGAAACGCAGGGGTCAGGCTCGACATAATCCGCGCCGAGCGCGCCACAAGCTCTCACGGCCACATCCAACCCGCCGGCAACCCCGGCGGGTTCTTTGTCCTGTTCGCAACTGAAGTTGGATTCCCCCCGGTTAGGACTTCGGGGGCAGGCTCAGTTCTCGGGAATGACGGCAGCTCATCAGGAACCGCGGGGGTCGCGAGCGGAGTTTTTCGGAACGATAAATAGGTGTAACTTTTTCACCAGACGAAAGGCCGGCCTTGCGGAATATCCGGGCGCGTGAAAGTTTAACTGCGCACATCCGCATTCATCTGCGGTTTCATCGTTCAATCAGGAATGTCGAGCGCAATTCGCAAGGCGCGATTGAGATGCTCCAGCTTCTGCGGCGAAAGCGTTCCGATATAATTCGACAGCATGGATTTCGCCAGGCTCACGATTTCGTCGCAGTGGATGCTGCTCTCGTGTTTCAGGCCCTCCTCGACGCCGACCGGAACCTGGGTCGCAAGTCCATCGTAGGCCGTATACACGGGAGCGCACATTACGGTCGAGAAACGCGAGTCGATGAGCACCTGGCGGCTGACTACCACGAACACCCGGAACCGCTTCGGCTCGTCGCGCGATGGACGCGCAACCCGGTAAAGCTCACCGCGTTTCAAAGCGGCGCCTGGTAGTCGAGCACGTCCTTCGCCTCGCGGTTGAGCCGCGCCGCGTGCCGGTTGATGATCGCGAGGTCGCGCGCGTTCTGCTCCTTGCGGAGCAGTGACGCGATGTAGGCTCGCACGGCGTTTTCGATGAATTCGGAACGGTTGGCGCCCTTGCCGGCGTGCCGGTCAATCGCCGTCAGCACCGTATCGGACAGGGTGATCGATGTCTTCACTTTCATACTACTAATATACTACCAACCGCCGCAATCTGCAAATTTTGGCTCCCACAGTCGGATAAATAGGGCAACTTTTTCATCAGCCGAAAGGCTCGGAACGCGGGGTCAGGCTCGACATAATTTGAAATTGGGTTCCCCGACATAATTTGAAATTGGATTCCCGATCCCCGATTAAAGCGTTCGAGGACAAGCTTCTCGGGAATGACAAGAAGTGTTGGGCTGCCATCCCGCGTAACTCGCGCTAACTGCGCCAAGATGGTGCCATTCGGTGGCGTCCCCCTTTCCCCTCCGATAGCTCTTAATCCGTTGGCAACGATTCCCGGCCAGAGTAAACTGAATTTTTCGCAGATCAGGATGAAGAGGGTTCCATGGATGGCCGACTGACAATGGTCTATTGGAAAGGCGAGCGCTTTTGGCTTGGAAAGCTGCTTGAGCGTCCGGAAGTCATGACCCAGGGTGAAACACTAGAAGAACTCGAGGAAAACCTCAGGGATGCTTATCTGTCCATGGCGATGGACGACGTACCAGAGAACTATCAGACCAAAGAAATTACGTTGTGAAGCGCGGCGACCTTAACTCGCTGATCGCGTACGAAGCTGAGTTGTCCGTAGAAGTAACAAGGACCCCGTATCCTCGTCACGCGGATATCGTTGGTTGGGATCTGAATTCCACCAGGATAAGGTTGCAAGCGGTAAAACTTGCGAATTCAGCAACGCTCCGTCGCGATCCGGTTTAATGCTTTCCTAAGAGACTCGCTGCACGCTCACGGCGCTGTAATCAAATTCAAGCGACTATCGCCAGACAAGCGTGGCCTGGACGGCGGGTCACATTAGCGGTGCCTCGGACGCGAGGCGCACGGTGAAAAAAACGGAACAGCTTGTCTGGCGCCGGAGCCTGGGGACGTCCATGAAGCGAAAAAGGAAAGACAAGAGGCGGGAAGAACGGGTCAGCGCATCGCTGCCGGTCGCCATGGCGAGCGCGAAGGGCATCACGCGTGATGTCAGCGCTTCCGGCGTGTTTTTCGAAACCGATGCCGCGTACGGCGTCGGCAGTCCAATCAGGTTTGTGCTGAATCTCGATACACCGTGGGGCAAGGTGATGTTCAAGTGTCAGGGAAAAATCGTTCGCCTGGAGCCCCATAATCAGAAGGTGGGGGTGGCGGTGCAGTTCACCGAATCGACGCTGGCCCCAGGCGCGAAATGAATCTGCTGTTTGTCCACCAGAACTTCCCCGGCCAGTTCAAGCATCTCGCTCCGGCGCTTGCGGCGGCAGGCCATCGCGTCAAGGCTCTGGCGATCGACGGGCCGGGGCTGCCTGGAATCGAAGTGCATCGCTACAAGCCCAACCGCGGCAGCAGCCGGCAGGTTCATCCGTGGGCGGCGGAGTTCGAGACCAAGGTGATACGCGGCGAAGCCTGCGCCTTGGCCGCGATGCAGCTTAAGGGCGAGGGTTTTACTCCGGACGTGATCATCGCCAATCCGGGCTGGGGCGAGAGCCTGTTTCTCAAGGACGTGTGGCCGGATGCGCGGCTTCTCGCCTTTATCGAGTTCTACTACGCCGCGCGCGGACTGGATTTCGATTTCGACCCGGAGTTCTGCAGCCTCGACCTCGCCCGCGTCGCGAAGCTTCGCGCAAAAAATGCGCACGTGCTCATGACGCTGCAAGACATGGATTGGGGATTGAGCCCGACCCACTTTCAGCGCGGTACCGTGCCGCGTACCTACCAGGACCGGATCGATGTCATTTTCGACGGCATCGACACCAACGTGGTTCGCCCCGACCCGGCCGCGACGGTCACGCTGAAAGGCCGCGAGGCGCGGCCGGGGCATGAGGTCGTCACCTTCGTCAATCGCAACCTCGAACCGTATCGCGGGTATCACGTTTTCATGCGCGCATTGCCGGAGATCCTGCGCCGCCGTCCACACGCGGTCGCGCTCATTGTCGGCAGCGATCGCGTGTCCTACGGCGCCGCCGCGCCTGCCGGGAAGACCTGGAAGCAGATTTTCTTCGACGAGGTGAAAGACCGCCTCGACACGAGCCGGGTATTTTTCCTCGGGCAGCTCGCCTACGCGAACTACCTCAAGGTCCTGCAGGTATCGGCGTGCCACGTCTATCTGACGTATCCCTTCGTGCTGGGCTGGAGCTGCATCGAGGCGATGAGCGCAGGCTGCATCGTCGTCGGCGGCGCCACCGCGCCGGTTAAGGAAGTGATCGAACATCAAGAAAACGGGCTGCTGGTCGATTTCTTCGACGTCAGCGCGCTCGCGGACGCGGTGGTGGATTGTCTGGCACGACCGCGGCACTACGCGCCGCTGCGCGCTGCGGCGCGGCAGACGGCCGTGGAGCGCTACGACCTGGCGACGGTTTGTCTGCCGCAGCAGGTGAAGCTGATAGAGGTGGTGAGCGGGAAACGGTGAACGGTAAACGGGCGAGCCGGGCGCGGTGAGCGGGCAATCAAACTACGGCAGCGCTCCAGCGCGCAAGACATTGAGGCGAAACGCGGGCCCTGTTATACTTTGCACCCTTTTTTGGCTTTTCTGCGGGCGGTTTGGCAGGGTCGGATCCCGCTCCAAGAATGCACTTTCCCGAGTAGAAGGCATTCCCGAGGCGTGGCCAGGAAATTCAGTGCAAACAAAGTCGGGGTGTAGCTCAGCCTGGTAGAGTACTGCGTTCGGGACGCAGGAGTCGCTGGTTCGAATCCAGTCACCCCGACCACTTATTTGTGTTTCTCCGGCTCGAAGCGCTCGCGGCCGATCCCGAAGCGGCGCACGCGCAGGCGGGCAAGAGCCTGAAATAACCCAGCTTTAATCTGGAACCCGCGCCCCGCACTCGACGGGGCGCAGCGTTTGCGGCACACTAACCCCGGGATTCGTGAACGATTTGCGGAGTTGCTGATTGGCAAAAATCCTTCTCGTTGTTCTGGGCCTGCTGCTCGCTTACTGGATATTGAAAAGCTACCGCAAGCGCGTCGACAGGCGCGAGCCGCCGCCACCGGCCGCGGGCGCCGAGGATATGGTTTGTTGCGCGCAATGCGGCGTCCACCTGCCGCGCAGCGAGAGCATCACCGCGCGCGGCAAGTTCTATTGCAGCGCCGAACACCAGCGCCTGGGTTCGCCCACGGATTGACGCCGCCCGCGCCCGCAAACCATGTCCATCGCACATCCCGATCACGCCGTGCAGTGGGCCGCTGATTCCGCTCCGCCCGCACCCGACTATCCGGATTCGTTCTGGCGCTCGCTGTACTTCTTCAACGTCTACCGGCTGGTGGTCGCGGCACTGTTGCTCACGGTCGTCGCCATCTGGCGCGATTCGCTGCAATTCGCTTCCCAGAACCTGACGCTGTTCGCGGTCATCGCCGTCTTCTACGTCCTGTTCAGCATCGTATGTTTCGCGCTGGTCAAGATCAGATGGCGCTTCAATCTGCAGATCACCGTCCAGGTCACCGCGGATATCGGTTTCATCGTGACCCTGATGCACGCCAGCGGCGGCATCTCGAGCGGACTCGGCTTGCTGCTGCTCGCCTCGCTCGCCGCCGCGGCGCTGATCAGCCGCGGACGGTTGACTTTGTTCTACGCGGCGCTCGCCAGCATTGGCGTTCTGCTCGAGCACACGTATGCCGTGCTCAACTACGACGCCAGCGTCGCCCAGTACCTGCAGGCGGGACTGCTCTCGGTGGGCTATTTCGCGACCGCGTGGCTCGCCCATACGCTCGCCAAATATACGGCCGCAAGCGAACAGCTCGCCGCGCAGCGCGAGGTCGACCTCGCCAACCTGGCGCAGGTCAACCAGCTGGTGATCCAGGACATGCAGGACGGCGTGCTGGTGGTCGACGCGGGGGGCGCGATCCGCCAGATCAACGCGCGCGCTGAGCACATGCTGGGATTGCCGCGCGGACATCGCGACATGCTGCTTAAAGATTACGCGCCGGCGCTGGCGGAGAGTTTCGATAAATGGCGCGACGGCAGAGGCGGCATCGATGCGAATTCGGGCCCCCTGCTCGGCGACGCGATCAACGCGCGCTTTGTACGGATCGGCAGGACGCGGCAGGTGGGCGCGGTGATCTTTCTCGAAGACCTGTCGCGGGCCCACACGCAGGCGCAGCAGATGAAGCTCGCCGCGCTCGGCCGCCTCACGGCCAACATCGCCCACGAGATCCGCAACCCCCTGGGCGCGCTCAGCCACGCCGCGGAACTGCTGCAGGAAGAACCCGCGATCAACGACACCACCACGCGGCTGCTCGCCATCATTCACGATAACACCCGCCGCATCGACCGCATGGTCAACAACGTGCTGCGGCTCAACCGCGGGGATCGCGCCGAGCGCGAGAGTTTCCCCCTGGTCGATTTTCTGCGGGGTTTCGTCGAGCAGTTCTGCGAGGTCGAAAAGATCCGGCCCGAGATATTCGCCATCGAGCTCGATACGGCCCCCCGGGTGCTCTTCGACCGCGGGCACCTCAATCAGGTGATGTGGAATCTATGCCGCAATGCGCTGCGCCATTGCCGGTGTGAGGATGCCAGCATCCGCATCCGGGTCGGCGTGGAGCGCGGCGGCAGTATAGTAAAATTGGACGTCGTGGACGACGGCCCGGGCGTGCCGGCCGAATGGCGCGGCCAGTTATTCGAGCCGTTTTTCACGACCGCAGCGGGCGGCACCGGGCTCGGACTCTACATCGCGCGCGAAGTGTGCGAGGCCAACGGCGCCGCGATTGACTATATTGAGACGCCGGCCGGTGCGCAGTTCACCGTTCTGTGCAGGACAGGGGGATGAGCACGAAAAGTCAGGTACTCGTGGTCGACGATGAAGCCGATATCCGCGAGCTGCTCGGCATGACCCTGACCCGGATGGGGCTCGATGCCCATTGCGCGGCGAGCACCAGTGAAGCGTTCGCGCTGCTCGCGAAAAACAGCTACAACTTGTGCCTCACCGACATGCGGTTGCCCGACGGGGACGGCCTGGGGGTGCTCGAATACGTCAGCAAGAACCATCCGGGCGTTCCGGTAGCGGTGATCACCGCCTACGGCAGCGCCGAGAACGCGGTGGCCGCGCTCAAGGCCGGCGCGTTCGATTATCTGGCCAAGCCGGTCTCGCTCAATCAGCTGCGCACACTGGTGCGTTCCGCGTTGAGGTTGCCGCACCCCAGCCAGGGACGCCGCACGAACGGCAACCAGGAAGCAGCACCCGATTATCCGGTGTTGATCGGAGAATCCGCGTTCATGCAAGCGACGCGGCAGATGATCGACAAGCTCGCGCGCAGCCAGGCCCCGATTCACATCGCCGGCGAATCCGGCAGCGGCAAGGAGCTCGCGGCGCGGTTGATCCACCTCAAGGGCTCGCGCCGGGACGGCCCGTTCGTCGCGGTCAACTGCGGCGCGATTCCCGAGAACCTGATGGAGTCCGAGTTCTTCGGCTACAGGAAGGGCGCGTTTACCGGCGCCGCCGCCGACCGGGACGGTTTCTTCCAGGCGGCGAACGGCGGCACGCTGTTCCTCGACGAGGTCGCCGACCTGCCGCTGCTGATGCAGGTGAAGCTCTTGCGCGCCATCCAGGAAAAGCGGGTGCGCAAGGTCGGTTCGACCGGCGAGGAAAACGTCGACGTCAGGATCATCAGCGCCACCCACCGCAACCTCGCCGACGAAGCGAAAAACGGCGCGTTCCGCCAGGATCTCTACTATCGCCTCAATGTGATCGAGCTCCGGATGCCGAGCTTGCGCGAGATGCGCGAGGACATCCCGCTGCTCGCGGCGGCGATCCTCAAACGGCAGGCCGGCGGCGAGCCGCCGCGGGTTTCGGCGGCGGCGGTCAAGGAACTGCAGGCTTACGATTTTCCGGGCAATGTGCGCGAACTCGAGAACGTCCTCGAGCGGGCGCTCGCGCTCGCCAGCGGCGACGAGATCGGGGTGGAGGACTTGCAGCTCGCGCAGCGCGATACCGGCGGCGAAATCCCCGACGCGTCCGGGCTGCCTTTGCAGGATCGCCTCGACCTGGTCGAGAAACAGGCGATTCTCAGAGCGCTCGAGCAGACTCGCTACAACCGCACCGCGGCGGCCAAGCTCCTCGGCATCACCTTCCGCGCCCTGCGCTACCGCCTGGAGCGGCTCGGGATCAATGACGAACTCGATTCCAAGAGCTGACGATCGGCGGCGTGCGCCGATAGTCAGGGTGAACGAGTGAAGGAGTGAACGAGTGAAGGAGTGACGTTCTCCCTCTCCCCGTTCCCGGGGAGAGGGCCGGGGTGAGGGGTTTCACCCGTTCACCCGTTCACCCATTCACTCTTCACCGATCACTGTGCCATCCGGATTACACATCACTGACCGGGGCATAGTGGAGGGCGTGCGTTACGTGTCCTCGCCCAACTGCGACGAGCGGCCTGCCGGGTGCGCGGTCGAGCTCCTCGTCATCCATAGCATCAGCCTGCCGCCCGGCGAATTTGGCGGGGAGGGCATCGTCGAACTTTTCACCAACCGGCTCGATCTGAAGGCGCATCCGTACTACGCGGCTCTTGCGGAGATCAAGGTTTCGGCGCATTTCGTGATCCGCCGCGACGGCGAAGTCATCCAATTCGTGCCGTGTGGAAAACGGGCCTGGCACGCCGGCGCATCAAACTGGCGCGGGCGCGAACGCTGCAACGATTTCTCGGTCGGCGTCGAACTGGAGGGGTGTGACGACGCGCCGTTCGAGGACGCGCAATATGCCGCGCTCGCGGCGCTCACCCGCGCGCTTAAAACGCGCTACCCGATTGCCGGCATCGTGGGTCATTCCGACATCGCGCCCGGGCGCAAGACCGATCCCGGGCCGCACTTTGATTGGGCGCGCTACCGCGCGCTGGCGGGTGTTGGAAGCACGCAACAGTAGCCGTTAACCGGTTGCCGGCCGCGTGGCGAGGTCCATACCCGGCGCGCCAGATGCGCTTGAAATTCCTGCCGGAAAGCATTCTTAGCCTGCCCAAATTTTGAGCAGATAACATTCGATTTTTCGGGTTGTTAGAGCTGCTTTTTCGCGATTCGCGAGAGCTTTGAAAAAATTGTTCGGAAAGCTATTGCGTTCTCAAAATCACGCTACTAGAATTGGTTGAAAAGACGGTTAAGACCACAATATATTGTGGTTAGGGTCGGGGGACAGCAGTACCCTCTTCGATCTAAAAAAACCTATAACGATCAAGGAGTCACAAATATGCAGCTGGTCACCGAAACGGTCCCGTCCGTGCCGACCGCAAATTTCGCCGCGCCTGAGATCAGCACTGCCCAAGAGTCGCTCTACGCCCAGTATAAGGTGATTCGCCGCAACGGGGCCGTGGTCGGTTTTGAGCCGGCGAAGATTTCGATCGCGATGACCAAGGCGTTCATCGCGGTGAATGGCGGCCAAGGCGCGGCCTCGGCCCGGGTGCGCGAGCAGGTGGCGATGCTCACCGAAAACGTCGTGAATACCTTGATTCGGCGCCAGCCCTCCGGCGGCACCTTTCACATCGAGGACGTCCAGGACCAGGTGGAGCTCGCGCTGATGCGCGCCGGCGAGCACAACGTGGCGCGCGCCTACGTGCTCTACCGCGAGGAGCGCGCGAAAGAGCGCGCCAGAGAGCGCCAGGCGCAGCAGGCCGCCGCGCAGGCGGCACAGCCCGTGATCAACGTGACCGACAATGGCATGCTGAAGCGGCTCGACCTGCCGCGGCTCACGACGCTGGTGGAAAGCGCGTGCGAAGGCCTTGGGCGCGAAGTGAGCCCCGAGCCGATCCTGCAGGCGATGCAGCGCGACCTCTACGAGGGCGTGCCGATGGACGAGGTGCGCAAATCGCTGGTGCTGGCGGCGCGCGCGCTGCTCGAGCAGGACCCGGGCTACAGCTACGTCACCGCCAGGCTGCTGCTGCACTCGTTGCGGCTGGAGACGCTGGGTGAGGAAGTCACCCACGCCGAAATGCACGCACGCTATGCGCAATACCTGCCCGAGTTCGTGAAGCAGGGCATCGAGGCGGAACTGCTCGACGAGCGCCTCGGCCTCTATGATCTCAAGTGCCTGGGCGCGGCGCTGGATGCCAACCGCGATCTCAAATTCACGTATCTGGGCGTGCAGATACTCTACGACCGCTATTTCCTGCACATCCGCGGCCGGCGCATCGAGCTGCCGCAGATCTTCTTCATGCGGGTGGCGATGGGGCTCGCTTTGAACGAACCCGAAGGCAGCCGCGAGGCGCGCGCGATCGAGTTCTACAACGTGCTGTCTTCCTTCGACTTCATGAGCTCGACGCCGACGCTGTTCAACGCCGGCACGCGCCGCTCGCAGCTCGCGAGCTGTTATCTCACGACGGTGGCCGACGATCTCGACGGCATTTACGAGGCGATCAAGGAAAACGCGATGCTGCAGAAGTACGCCGGCGGCATCGGCAACGACTGGACGCCGGTGCGCGCGCTGGGCGCCTACATCAAGGGCACCAACGGCAAGTCGCAGGGTGTCGTGCCGTTTCTGAAGGTGGTCAACGACACCGCGGTCGCGGTCAACCAGGGCGGAAAACGCAAGGGCGCGGTGTGCTCCTACCTCGAAACCTGGCACCTCGATATCGAAGAGTTCCTCGAACTGCGGAAGAACACCGGTGACGATCGCCGCCGCACCCACGACATGAACACCGCCAACTGGGTGCCGGATCTGTTCATGAGGCGCGTGATGGAAAACGGCGAGTGGACGCTGTTCTCGCCGAGCGACGTGCCCGATCTGCACGACAAGTTCGGAAGAGCGTTCGAGACCGCCTACATCGGTTATGAGGCCAAGGCCGCCCGCGGCGAATTGAAACTCTACAAGAAGCTCCCGGCGACACAGCTGTGGCGCAAGATGCTCAGCATGCTGTTCGAGACCGGGCATCCGTGGCTCGCCTTCAAGGATCCGTGCAACCTCAGGAGCCCGCAGCAGCACGTCGGCGTGGTGCACAGCTCGAACCTGTGCACCGAGATCACGCTCAACACCGGTCCCGACGAAATCGCCGTGTGCAATCTGGGCTCGGTCAACATGCCGGCGCACCTCGACATCTCGACCGGCAGGATGGACATGGAGAAGCTGAAGCGCACCGTCGGCACCGCGATGCGCATGCTCGACAACGTGATCGACCTCAACTTCTACTCGGTCAACAAGGCGCGCAATTCAAACTTCAAGCACCGGCCGGTGGGCCTGGGCATCATGGGTTTTCAGGATTGCCTGCACCTGCTGCGCATTCCGTACGGCTCGCAGGCCGCGGTGGAGTTCGCCGACCGCTCGATGGAGCAGATCGCCTACACCGCTTACCGGGCCTCGACCGACCTCGCGGAAGAACGCGGGCCGTATTCGACGTTCAAGGGCTCGCTGTGGGACCGCGGCATTCTGCCGTCCGACACGCTGAGGCTCCTTGCCGAGGAACGCGGCGGCTATGTCGAGTGCGATATGTCCGCCGCCCTCGATTGGGGCGCGCTCAAGAAGCGCGTCCAGCAGGTCGGCATGAGGAACTCGAACTGCCTCGCGATCGCGCCGACCGCGACCATCGCCAACATCACCGGCCTGTCGCAGTGCATCGAGCCCACGTACCAGAACCTGTACGTCAAATCGAATCTGTCGGGCGAGTTCACGGTGGTGAACGAGTTCCTGGTGAGGGATCTCAAGAAACTCAACCTGTGGGATGAGGTGATGATCGCGGACCTCAAGTACTTCGACGGTTCGCTCGCCAAGATCGACCGCATTCCGCCCGATGTCCGCAGCCTCTATGCCACCGCGTTCGAGATCGAGCCCAAGTGGCTGGTCGAGTGCGCGGCGCGGCGCCAGAAGTGGGTCGACCAGTCGCAATCACTCAATATCTACATGGCCGGCGCTTCCGGCAAGAAGCTCGACGAGACCTACAAGCTCGCGTGGCTCCGGGGGCTCAAGACGACCTACTACTTGCGCACGCTCGGCGCGACCTCGGCCGAGAAGTCAACGGGGAAGGCCGGTCAGCTCAACGCGGTGTCGGCCGACGGCAGTATTGTCGCAGAGGCTGCTGCTGGCGAGCCGAAATTCTGCGCGGTCGACGATCCCGAGTGCGAGGCATGCCAGTAAGGCAGGAGCCAGGATTCAGGATCAAGGATCAAGGATCAAGGATCAAGGATCAAGGATTGAGGATTGAGGATTGAGGATCAAGGATTGAGGATTGAGGATTCAGGGTTGAGGATGGAGTTAAGGGTTTGCTTCACCGGCGCGAAAACCGCTTCACCGACGATAGCGATAAAGAAACGGTGGCCGTGCCGGAAAGTATCCACCCATAAAGCCAATAAAGGAGACTGACGATGCTGCAATTCGAGAAACAGATGACGCCCGCCGCCGGGCCCGGCCTGGCGCTGCAACTTGCGGTCGCCACGGCGCGGGCACGCGAGCCGCTTGCCGCGGAAGCCGAAGCGCTCCAGCTGCGCCGCGTCGATATCGCGGACAAGCGCGTCATCAACGGCCAGACCGACGTCAATCAGCTGGTGCCGTTCAAATACAAGTGGGCGTGGGAAAAGTATCTCTCCGCCTGCGCCAATCACTGGATGCCGCAGGAAATCCAGATGAGCCGCGACATCGCGCTGTGGAAGGACCCCAACGGCCTGACCGAGGACGAGCGCCGCGTCGTCAAGCGCAACCTCGGCTTCTTCGTCACGGCCGATTCGCTCGCCGCGAACAACATCGTGCTCGGCACTTATCGCCATATCACGGCGCCGGAGTGCCGCCAGTACCTGCTGCGCCAGGCGTTCGAAGAGGCGATTCACACTCACGCCTACCAGTACATCGTCGAGAGCCTCGCCCTCGACGAAGGCGAGGTGTTCAACGCCTATCACGAGATCCCGTCGATCCGCGCCAAGGACGAGTTCCTGATCCCGTTCATCGACACGCTGACGGACCCCTCGTTCAAGACCGGCACGCCGGAGGCCGACCAGAAGCTCCTGAAAAGCCTGATCGTGTTCGCGTGCATCATGGAGGGCCTGTTCTTCTACGTCGGCTTCGTGCAGATCCTGGCGCTGGGGCGGCAGAACAAGATGACCGGCGCGGCCGAGCAGTACCAGTACATCCTGCGCGACGAGTCGATGCACTGCAATTTCGGCATCGACGTCATCAACACGATCAAGCTCGAGAATCCGCATCTGTGGACGCCGGAGTTTCGCGAGGAAATCCGCGGCCTGATGGTGAAGGCGGTCGAGCTCGAGTACCGCTACGCCGAAGACACCATGCCGCGCGGCGTGCTGGGGCTGAACGCCGCCATGTTCAAGGAGTATCTGCGTTTCATCGCCAACCGTCGCTGCCAGCAGATCGGGCTGGATCCGCTGTTCGAGGGCGCGACCAATCCGTTCCCGTGGATGGCCGAGATGATCGACCTCAAGAAGGAGAAGAATTTCTTCGAAACGCGCGTCACCGAGTACCAGACGGGCGGGGCCCTGAGCTGGGATTGATGCACGCTGATCGGTTTTCCGGCGGCGGTCTGCTCCGCATGCAGTGCGGCGGGGCGGCGCCGCCGGGATTTTTTCATCTCCCGGTTTCATCATAGCCCGACAGGAGGCGCACACTCTTGGGATACAGCCTTAGAAACCGCCGTTACCGGAGCCGCAGACTGGGCATGCATACCGTCACCGAACTTCGCGCCGAAGGGAATTACACGCTGTGGCTGCGCTTCGACGACGGCCTCGAGGGCCGCGTGTATCTCGGCGAGTGGGTGGCGACCAAAATGTACGGGGCGCTCTCCGACGAGGAGACGTTCTTCCGGGTCGCGATTGACCCGGTATCGAATGCGGTGATGTGGGAAGGTGGAATTAACCTCGATCCGGATGTTTTGTATCGCGATCTGGCGAGCAAGGTCGAAGCGGCCTTGCACTGAGGACGGTCGCCGCGTTCGCGATGCGGCGCGGCAGGTTCGACCGTGCGGCGGGTCGGGAGCGGTGGTCGGCAGCCTGGTCAAACCTGCCGGAGCTGCTGTGGTTGAGTCGCTGCACTTTCGGGCGCGGCGCCTTGGGTAACTTTCTGACGGAGGATCGCATGGCAAAAGCCAAGAAGAGAACTGCAAAGAAGAAAGCCAGGAAAGCCGCCAAGAAAAAGAAGCTGGCAGGAAGAAAAGCGGCGGCGCGCAAGGTCGTCGCGCGCAGGAAAGCGGCAAAAAAAAGGCCGACTATAAAGTCGGCCAGGAGAAAAGCAGCTAAGAAGAAGCCTGCTGTCAGAAAAAAGGCGGCGCCCAGACCAGCGGCAACGCTTCCTGCATCCGCAGCCCCGGCTCCGCTGGCGCCCCGGCCGGTTGCAATTCCGGGCGCCTGGCCTTTCCCAATGGGCAACAGGCCATAACGCTTACAACGCCTGCGGCCCTGCTGCCCCCCGAAGGAGTCCAGGCAGGGAACCGCGGGCGTTGGATCTGGCCGCCCGACAGCAGGGCGTCAAAGATACCGAATCTCCCCCCGCTCGGCAAGCAAAGATTTCGGCGAACGCAGCGCGGGTGCCCGCGCCTTCTGGATAACCTTTTTAAATCAATAATGTTGAATCTGGTCAAAACCCCGGCGCGCTGCGAATCGCGTCCAAACGCAAGGAGGAATGATGAAAACCCTGTTTGTCCGGATATTGATCATGGCGGGGCTGGCGCTGTCGGCAGCCGCCAGCTACGCGGCGGCGACGGAGTTCGTGATCCGCACCGCCAGGGGCCAGTTCGAGGAGGTGAAAGAGCGCGTGATGCTCGCGATCGAAAACCGCGGGTTGGTGCTCAATTACACCGCTCGCGTAAGCGACATGCTGGAGCGCACCGGCAAGGATATCGGCCGCAGCCGCCAGGTGTATGCGAAGGCCGAAGTGCTGGAATTCTGCAGCGCCCGGCTCTCGCGCGACGCGATGGAGGCCGATCCGCGCAACCTCCTGCTTTGTCCCTACGCGATCGCCATCTACGCGCTGCCGAAAGAACCCGGCACCGTCCACGTGGGATACCGCAAGTTGGGAACGGGTGGCGCAGGCCAGTCGCGCAAGGCGCTGCGCGCGGTCGAGAAGCTGATGGACGACATCGTGCGGGAAGCGCTGCGCTAGGAAGCTGTCGGACCTCGGTCCGACAGCTTCCTTGGGCAAAACCGCCGTCTACAAGAATGGCAAATTATTCCACGCACGGCTTCACATAGCTTCTCGTGCTCACTCGGGAAAGCGCATTTGAGATTGTTCTGCCCGCATCCAGTCCCGATCGCGCGGCGGTCTTGCGAACCAGCGCCCTGTCAGCCTCCAAAGTACGACAGGCGGCTAGTCGGCGCGGGCGCCCGACTCCTTGATCACACGCGCCCATTTGGCGATTTCCTGATGGAACGCAAGCGCATCAATGCCAGCACTATCCGCTCGGTCGGTTACGATGCGCGCGCCCGCATCCTCGAGGTCGAGTTCTCGAGTGGCAGTATCATCCAGTACTCGGGCGTATCCGAAGAGGTGTATCGCCGACTGATGAACGCCCCGTCGCCGGGCAGCTTTTTCCACGACAAAATCGAGGAGGACTTCCCCGCCAGGAGATTACGCTAAATGTTTTTCCACAATTCTGCGAAAGCACTGAGGGTCGCGTCGATGTCTGCCGCCGCGATGTGGCGATGGGTGACGAAGCGCAGTGCGTAGACATCGCACGGGCTGACCAGAATTCCCTTTTGCTTCAGTTCCGCCGACCACTGCGCGGCGCGCTTACCGCTCTTCTTTACTTCGACCCGCACGAGGTTCGTTTCGACATGGCGCGGGTCCACGAGGCTGGCATCGATGTGGTGCAGCCCATCGGCCAGGCGCTTTGCGGTCTGGTGGTCCTCGACCAGGCGATCCACCATCGTTTCGAGCGCAACGATGCCGGCGGCGGCGAGTGGACCGGCCTGGCGCATGTTGCCGCCGACCATGCGGCGGAAGCCGAGGGCGCGTTCAACGAACTCTTTGCTTCCGCAGAGAATCGATCCTACTGGTGCGGACAGTCCTTTCGAGACGCAAAAACATACCGAATCGGCATACCGAGCAATTTCGCTGGGCGGCGCGCCCAGAGAAATTGCTGCGTTGAAGATCCGTGCGCCGTCGAGGTGGATTTGCACGTTGTTGTCACGCGCAAGCTCACACACCGCCTGCATGTGGGCGAGCGGCAGCACCGCGCCGCCGGAACGGTTGTGCGTGTTTTCCATCCAGACAAGCGCAGTGCCCATCTGGTTGCGCGTAGTGGGCCGCACCGCTTCGCGCAGGGCATCGAGGTCCATCGCGCCGTGTCGCCCCGGAATGCCGCGGTAAAACAGTCCCGCGACGGCGGAGATGCCGCCGAGTTCGGCGTTGAGCGTGTGCGAGCCGCCTTCGAGCAGCACTTCGCCACCGCGCTGGGCGTGAGCGAGCATGGCGACGAGATTCGCCATGGTGCCGCTTGGCATGAAGGCGCCGGCTGCTTTTCCGGTGCGCTCGGCCGCCAGCGCTTCGAGCTTCTGCACGGTCGGATCACCGTCGCGCGAGTCGTCGCCGAAAGTCGCCTCGCGCATCGATTCCAGCATCGCCTCGGTGGGGCGGGTGACGGTGTCGCTTCTCAAATCAATCATGGTTAAACCCCAAACGCAAAGGACGCCGTCCCTCATCCCCGGCCCTTCTCCCAAGAGGAGAAGGGAAGCTCGAGCCTCCCCTCTCCCGTTCTAGGGAGAGGGGTCGGGGGTGAGGGCTGGAACGCCAAGGATCGCAAAGCAAGTCGAATCAAGCAGAAGAATGCAATACCCTCGTTATTATACCTTTGCGTCCTCTGCGTCTTTGCGTTGAGAAGTTGCCTCTAGCAGCCTGTCGGACTATTAAAGTCCGACAGGCTGCTAAAAGCAAAACCGGCTGACAATTCAGCGAAAACCTAGTCGAAGCGGTCGATTTCGAGAAAAGCTCGGGCGAATTCGCAAATCTGTTATCTTCTTCTGCAATTCTCCTGGCGCCGGTTTTGCATTAGGAGTTTGTCCGACCCAAGTCCGACAAACTCCTAGCGCGCGGCAAGCAGAAAATCCGCGACCTCGCGGAAGCCGTCGCCACAGCGCTTTTCAGTCACGTAGGCCGGCGCGCGCGGAAGCTGCCCGTCAAAATCGCGGATGTTGGCCACGCCGATCGCATACGGAAAGTACTCGAACATCGGCGCATCGTTCGGGGAGTCGCCGACGAACGCCCAGGCTTCGCGCTCGCCGTCGAGGTCGATCCCGAAGCACTCGCGCATCATGGTTCTCGTCATCGTCAGCTTGTCGTAATCACCGAACCAGCCATTGACGTGGATCGAGCTGATCTTCGCGGTCAGCCCTCGTTCCCGCATCAGCATGACGATCTTGTCCACGGCATTCTGCGGCAGCCGCGCCACGTCTTCGCAATAATCGATCGCGAGATCGGCGTCGCGATAATTCTGATCGGAAGCCACCGCACAGCCAGGCACCTGTTCGACAATCCGGTCTCGAATCGCCGCCAGGCGCACTCGATCTGCGGCGCGCTGCGTGGCGCTCAACGCGTATCGCCGTAGCATGTTGCGCGCCGCATGGTCGTAGCGGAAATAAAACGCGCCGTTCTCGCCGACCACACCGTCGACGGGCCACATGCGCGCGATGTGGTCGCACCAGCCTGCGGGCCGGCCGGTGATCGGGACTACGCGCAGGTCCGCTTGCTGCAGTTTCTCCATCGCCGCGTAGGCGGCCGCGGTCAGCCGCCCGTCGGTGGTGAGCGTGTCGTCGATGTCGCACAGCACGCCGCGTACAGCGCGGCGCGCTGCAAACGGAAATTCATGCAAAGGCTTCATCGACTCCTCAGTCTTCAGTGTCGCTTTCAACCAGCGCCCAGATCCTGCGAAACGGACCGCGGGTCTTGAGTAATTCCTCGCCGGCCTCGGCTGCGGTCTGATCGTCGAGCCAGACCGGTTTACCCAGGGCACAACTCACGTATGCGCGATGCGCGTTTTCTTCCAGGTGGATGGGAAACTCGCCGGGCGGATCGCCTTTGCCCGAGAGCTTCCGTCCCTCCATATCGAAGAGCAACAGGTCTTCGGAAGTTGCCTTGGGGCCCAGCGAGTGGCGGGAAATCAGGAACTGGTCGGAGCCCGGTGGACGGGAACTGATGTGCCCAAAACCTTCAATAAGACCCCGTGCGTAAAGAAAGCGCCAGGCCTTGAGCGTCTTGTCTCGAATGAGGGTTTCTGCAGCGTCCATGGGATCAAATCTTTCGGGCGCGTCGATGGCGCATCACGTGCTTCAGGCATAAGCAGTAAGCAGTAAGCGGCAAGCAGCGAGCGGTAAGCAGTAAACAGTCGACGCTGCGCTTCGAGGTTCGCCACTGAAGTTGTTCGCTTCCGCTCACCGCTCACCGCTCACGGGGTTCAAGTGCATTCTTCCTGCCCGGCGGGCTGGACCGGCCGGGAAAGGAATCCGAAACGTCGGGGTACGTCACTCGACAGGATTGGCTCGACCTTGACATTGTCCTCGTGAAACCTGAGCCAAAGCGGCGCTGCACGCTGCTGTTGCAGGAGCGCCATCACTTCGACCAGAACGTCTTCGTCGAGCACAGTGCCGTTGGCGTCGATCAGGTACGGGAACAGCCGGCCGAGATCGCGGTCGTGGACGATGCCGACACCGTGTTCGGTCTCGAGCAGCAGTGTGCCCGCCTCGTCGAGCCAGCCGCCGCTGACGGTGGCGACTTGTCTGCCGGTGTGGCACTCAAGCGCCAGCGGTGCGCGATCGAGGTTGACTACGCGGTAGATGAGCGGCATGTAATCAAGCGCGACGAATACGCGCTGCGGCCCGTTCTGGAAGAACCACCGCCCCCGCTCGTCGTGTTCATAGTTGCGGCCGATGAACGCGGTGACGCGGGGGTTGGAAATCCGCTCGCCCTTGATCAGCCACTGGCCGCGGCGGTTGAGCGATAACCAGCCATACACCGCCGGCACGTTCGGCCATTTGGCGATGCCGCGTAATACGATCTCATCCACGGCTTTTGATGTGCATCAGGCCGGCGGTCATGCGCCGCTTCCCGCAAACGGGCGCTTCGACAAGCTCAGCGCTAACGAGTCCGCGGCGCGCCGGCACGTTCGGCCATTTGGCGATGCCGCGTAATACGATCTCATCCATACGGAAACGCGTGAACGAGTGAACGAGTGAACAGGTGAACGGGCAAAACCGGCGCTCCTCTCCTCCGTTACCGGGGGAGAGGTTGGGAGAGGGGGCTCACTCGTTCACCCGTTCACTCGTTCACTGCTCTTCGGCGTGCGCCGCTTTCGCGTATTGCGCGGCGAGGTCTTTCTGGACGTTGGGCGGCACCGGCTCGTAGTGGGAGAGTTCGATCGAGAACGAGCCCTGACCGGCGGTGACGGATTTGAGCCGCGCCTGGTAGTTGTTGAGTTCGGAAAGCGGCGCCTGGCCCTTGATCGACAGGGTGCCGGCCTGCATGGAGTCGGTGCCGCTGATTTGGCCGCGCTTGGCTGAAATGTCGCCGGCGATGTCGCCCATGTTGGCTTCCGGCGCATTGACCTCGATGTTGACGATGGGTTCGAGGATGATCGGCCGCGCCTTGCTGATCGCGTCCATGAACGCGCGTTTTCCCGCGGAGATGAATGCGACCTCCTTGGAATCCACCGGGTGGTGCTTGCCGTCGTAGACGATCACGCGCACGTCGTGCACCGGGAACCCGGCCACGGGTCCGGCTTCCAGCACCTGGCGTACGCCTTTTTCCACCGCCGGGATGAATTGCGTCGGGATCGTGCCGCCCTTGACCTGATCGACGAATTCAAAGCCGGCGCCGCGCTTCAACGGTTCCACGCGCAGGAACACTTCGCCGAACTGGCCGGCGCCGCCGGTTTGTTTCTTGTGCCGGTGGTGGCCTTCGGCTTTCGCAGTGATGGTCTCGCGATAGGGAATGCGCGGCGGCCGGGTGGTGACCTCGACGTGGTACTGGCTCGCCATCTTGTCGAGGACGTAGCGCATATGCAGATCGCCCAGGCCGCTGATCACGGTCTCCGCCGCGTGGTGCGTGACGCGGAATGTCGGGTCTTCGGCGACGATCTTGTGCAGGGCTTCGGAGATGCGCTGCTCGTCGCCGCGCCGCTTCGGTTCGATGGCGAGACTGTGCATCGGCGTCGGAAACTCGAGCGGCGCGAGGCGGATATAGTCCTCGTCGTGCGAATCGTGCAGCACCGCGTCGAAATGAATCTCGTCGACCTTGGCGACCGCCCCGATATCGCCGGGGACCAGGCCATCGGTTTCGAGGAATTCCTTGCCTTGCAGCAGAAACAGGTGCCCGACCTTGAACGGCTTGCGCCCGTCGCCGATGAAAAGCTGAGTGTCGCGGGTGACGGTGCCCTGATGCACGCGGAACGCGCCGACCTTGCCGACGAAGGGGTCGATCACGACTTTGAAAACGTGCGCGAGGACGTGCATTTTCGGATCAGGCTCGCAGCGGATCGGTGTCGCTTCCGCGCCTTCGCCTTTCAGAAACTGCGGCGGGTTGCCCTCGGTCGGGTTCGGCATCAGCTTGACGATGATATCGAGCAGCTCGGCCACGCCGGCGCCGCTGCGCGCGGACACGAAGCACACCGGGATCAGGTGCCCGTCGCGCAGCGCTTGCTCGAACGGCGCGTGCAACTGCTCGGGACTCACCTCGCCCTGCTCGAGGTACTTGGCCATCAACTCCTCGTCGACCTCGACCACCTGGTCGACCAGCGCGCCATGCGCTTCCTCGACCGAGGAAAAATCCGATTCGCCGGAGGGGTTGAAAAAGCAGTCGACGACACGCTTGCCCCCGTCCGCAGGCAGGTTGATCGGCAGGCATTCCTTGCCGAACGCCCCCTGGATCCTGGCGAGCAGCCCCGGCAGGTCGATGTTTTCCGCGTCGATCTTGTTGACGACGATCATGCGGCACAAGCTGCGCTTCGCGGCCCATTGCATCATGCGGCCGGTGATCATTTCGATGCCGTTCTGGGCATTGATCACGACCGCCGCGGTTTCGACCGCCGGCAGCGCGCCAACGGCGCGGCCGATGAAATCGGGTAGACCCGGCGTGTCGACCAGATGAATGCGGGTGTCGCGGTGCTGCAGATGGACGAGGGAAGCGTTCAGCGAGTGCTGGTAGGTCTTTTCGAGCGGGTCGAAATCGCAGACGGTGCTGCCCTTTTCAACGCTGCCCATCGCGTTGATGGCGCCGGCCTTGTACAGCAGCGCCTCGGCCAGCGTTGTCTTGCCGGCAGCGCCATGACCGACCAGCGCGATAGTGCGGATTGCCTCGGGAGCGAACTTCGGCATGGTGATCCTTCCGTGACGATTTGTTCTGGTTTGGTCGAGTATAAACGCCGGCCCAACGCCCTACAAGGCGGTTAACCCCGGTTTATGGCCCGCTCCGTTTATAGGGAAGACAGCATCGTCGGGGTGCGTATTCAAAGGAGGCAGCCATGCGACTGAGGAAGCGAATCGCTGCGTTCGCGACATTGTGCGTCTTTTCGGGAACGGCGGCGGCGGTGGGTGGTATCGCCGATGTGACCCTTTACGATCGCGCGCAGGAGCGCGCGTTGCCGGTCTATCGCCACGAGGGCCGCTATTACGTGGTCGGCAAGCCGGGCAACGAATATCAGATCCGGGTGCGCAACCGCACCGGCGCGGAGATTCTCGCCGTGGTGTCGGTAGAGAAGTCCACGTCCCTCGGCACCGGCCACCGCCGCAGCGAAGCATCGCACGTTACCTATACCCGCTTCGAGCGGGCGACCGTTGCGCCGGAGGAGGTGATCGTGATTCACTACGATACCTACCGCAATCTCGTTGCACAGGGCGTGATCAGGGCGCCACGCGTGGCGATGCCGACACCGTTTCCGGGCCGATTCGTCCCTGACCCGCGTTGACGCGGATCGGGGGAGAGGAGAAAGGAGAAAGGAGAGAGGCGGGCAAATAAAGGTGTCGGTGGTTGGAATGTGGTGAACAGCAGGTGTTGGCAGTCACGATGGCGCGTCAACGCGCAGACCAAAGTTGGGGTTTTGCTCCTATCCTCTCTCGCCTCTCTCCTCTCGGCGCCAGCGCGGCGGGTTGTCCGCGCGCTGCGGTTTGCGCATACTGGCAACCGGTTATGGCCCGGAGCGCCGACAGCAGCGACGAAGATCTGATGCTTTGCTACCGCGATGGCGATGCCGGCGCGTTTGATGAACTCTATCGTCGTCACAAGGGCGGACTGTACCGCTACCTGCTGCGCCAGTGCCGCGATACGGCGGCTGCCGAGGAATTGTTCCAGGACATCTGGACAAACCTGATCCGCGCGCGCCGGAGCTATACGGTGACCGCGAAGTTTACCACTTACCTTTACCGGCTGGCGCACAACCGGCTGATCGACCACTACCGCGGGCACGCCCGCGGAGTGGTGCTTTCGTTCGACGACCAGGAGGGGCCCGCGCTGGAGGAACCGTCCACCTCCGGCCAGGAGCAACCCGAGACGCGTTACGAGAGCAAACAGCTCGCTGCACGGCTGCTGGCGCAGTTGAAAGCGTTGCCGGAAGCGCAGCGCGAGGCGTTCGTGCTGCAATACGAGGCCGGGATGACTGTCGAAGAGATAGCGATTGCGACCGGCGTCTCGCGAGAAACGGCAAAAAGCCGTCTGCGTTATGCACTTGGCAAGCTGAGACTAGGCATGGGCGAATGGCGATGAGCGACGAGCTTCGCGACGGCAATCCGACGGTCGACCCGGGACTTGCACGCCTTTACCGGGAGGCCGCGCGGGAGCAGCCCCCGGCGCACCTCGATGCCGCGATTCTGGCTGCCGCGCACCGGGACATTGGCGCTCGGCCGTGGGCGATGGGTTCAGCCTGGCTGCGCTCGTGGCGGCTGCCGGTGTCGATCGCCGCGGTGGTGGTGTTGAGCGTGAGCCTGGTGACACTGATGTTTGATGAAGGCGGTGATCGGTTGACGGCACCGCCGCACCGCACGCCCGACTCGCCCGCGAAAGCGGGCGTGGATCGGGAAAGTGCGCCGCAGGCTGCCATACCTGAGCGGCGCGAAACCGAGTCCAAGCCGGCCCCGTTGCGTGATATGGCACCACAGCCGCCGCCCGCCGCAATGGACTTGCCGGCTCCCGCCGGCAAATCGGCGGCCGACTTGGCGAGGGCGCCCGCGGTGGGGGAAGAAACACCGCGTGCGGCCGCACCGGCTCCGCTGATGCGGAATCGGGCGGCGCCTGAGGCTGCGGCGTCGGTCGTGCGGCCGGCGGCTCAGAAATCAGCGCTCATCCGCGAGTATGAAAACCGGACGCCCGAGAAGTGGTTGGAGAAAATCGCCGAACTGCGACGCGACGGGAAAACTGCCGAGGCGGACGAGATGCTGGCGGAATTCAAGAAACGGTTTCCGGAGCATCCGCTGCCGGCAGCGCTGCGGTGACGAGATCGGTGATGAAAATACCAATCTTTCAGAGGGTTACGATCCAAGACCGGAACCGCCGCGCGAACCTGAGCCTGGGGACTGCCGTCACAGCGGCTGCAATTCGTCATCCTCTTTTGCAATTGTCTCGGGGCCGGTCTTGCATTAGGAGTTTGTCGGGGCTAAGTCCGACAAACTCCCGACAAACTCCCAGGTTGACAAAATCACGGAAAAACAAGACAATGCATTGATGGTGCATAGCACCATTCCTGTTGTGTTCCAGCTTTCAGACTAGCCGCCGAAGATTGCGAAGAGGTTGCCGGCGCTGGTTCGAGCTACTAGAATTAGCCCGTTATTTCATCCGGCCCACGCCCCATTGTGGTTATTCGGGCCGACCTTGCGGTGGGAGCTTCGTTACCGGACCGAGGTAACCGCGCCGGCGATATGCGCGCTGCCGGCGATCAAAATGAAAGGAGGTTTTGCAATGTTCGCAAAATCGATCCCCAGTTCGTTTCAAGGCCTGAGTACCAGCCGGCTCGCGCAGCGGATGCGGAAAGCGTTGTCGCTCCTGGTCTTGATCGCGAGCTTGGCGGCGCTGGCGCTGATCGTTCGAGATCAGCACGCGCAGCGGTTCGTTGATTTGCATAAACGTTTTCTGTCGCTGGACGTGCTCCAGCCGGATGCCGTTTCAGCGAATGCCGCCGTTTCGGGAAACACCTATCCGGAGGATGGGCGTTACCGGGCAATTGCGGAGTTTCTGGCCAAGAAATACAAGGTTTCCCACGAGGTGACCTTGGATCTGGTAAGCATTGCCCACGCTGCCGGTCACCAGCTCGGCGTCGATCCGCTGCTGATCATTGCGGTAATGGCGGTGGAATCACGATTCAATCCGATCGCCGAGAGCGTTGCCGGCGCCAAGGGCCTGATGCAGGTGATTCCCAAGTACCACACCGAGAAGTTCGAGGAGTTCGGTGGCGAGGAAGCGGTATTCGATCCGGAAACCAACATCCTGGTCGGCTCGCAGATCCTCAGGGATAATCTCAGGCGCACCGGCAACCTCAGCATGGCGTTGCAGATGTATGCGGGGGCTTTGAACGATGAGCAGGACTTGTATTCGTCCAGGGTCATGAACGAAAAGCAACGTCTGCAGCGCGTCGTGAGCCAACTCCAACCTAGTACTCCCGCCAAAACCGCTTCGGCTCGCAGTGTCGTGCTGCAAGTTTCGCCGCTAACACCATAAGCCGTCAGGCTTTTTTCAGTGGCGAGAATCCGAATCGCATGGCAGTCAGGGGAAGTGACCGCTAACTTGCGGGCAACACCTGCCGCACAAAACCTGCTCGCGGCATTGCCCTGTGAATCCACGTCGAACTGCTTGAGAAATAACGCGACCTGGCCGCCAAGCTTGCCCCTGACTTGATCCGGGGACACCACGCCGCCAAGGCCGCCAAGAATGCGGGATAGAAAACGCCGGTCACGCATTCATAATTTCATTGTCGTCACGGGGCACGGGCGGAGCTGGTCCTATAATAGAGCCGTCCTGAGCAGCGGTCACCCAAGGAGAACGACATGGCGGAACCGGGCCTTCCGAAGGATTTTTTCGAGTTCATGCAGAAGATGTGGAATCCGTTGTCGTTTCCGATTCCCGGCATGTTCACGCCGACCGTCAGCGTCGAGGAGATCGAACAGAAAATTTCCGAGCTGAAGACCGTCGAAACCTGGCTCACCATGAATCTCGGCTTCGTGCAGATGACGATCAAGACGCTCGAGATGCAGAAGGCGGCGCTTGAATCGCTTGCCGGGACCGCATCCAAGAATCAGCCAGAGGACAAAAAGTAGCGACCGGCATCCAAGCCGGCTGCATACCAGGCGCATTTTCCAACGCGTTACCCAAGGAGGTCACCATGGCAACCACCATCCGCAAGACCGCGTATTTCAGCATGCAAACCCCCAACCGCGCCGGCCAGGGTGCTGGCCTGCTGCATGGTTTGGCCAAGCACGGCGTCAACCTGCTCGCATTCACCGGCTTCCCGAACGCGGGGCGCGCTCAGGTCGATTTCATTCCGGAGGACCTCGCCGAGTTCACACGCGCAGCACGCCGGATGGGATTGAAGATCAGCAAACGCAAGACGGTGTTCTGGGTGCGGGGGACCGACCGCCCCGGCGCGATTGCCGCAATCTGCGACAAGCTTGCCAAAGTCCGCATCAACATGATCGCAATGGACGCGGTGAGCGCGGGCGGGGGCCGCTACGGCGCGATCTTCTGGGTCAAGCCGAAGGACGTCGCAAAGGCGTCGCGCGTGCTCGGCGCGCGTTAGTCAAAGCCGTATCTTTAGCCGCCGATCTTGTTGTGCAGGAGGCCGAGGCCGACGATCTCGGTTTCGAGAATGTCGCCGGCTTTCATGAATTCCGGGGGGGTGCGCGCGTGCCCGACGCCCGCCGGCGTCCCCGTGGAAATGATGTCGCCGGGCTCAAGCGTCATTCCCGCCGAAAACTCGGCGATCAGTCATCGAGAACCTGTTCGCCTTCGAGCACGACGCCCAGCCGCGGTGCGCCGCCGCGCTTGGGTTTAAACGTAATTAATCGCATGAGTCCTCCCTAGT
>MERI01000091.1 GCA_001772005.1 Betaproteobacteria bacterium RIFCSPLOWO2_12_FULL_62_58
CTACAGCCGGATGATGGCCGCCGACGAGGAGGGCACGATGAAGATCCTCTCGGCTCACCGCGCCGTGATCGACGGCATCATCCAGTTCCACGAGGGGCGCATCATCAACACGGCCGGTGACAGCGTGCTCGCCGAGTTCGCGAGCCCGACCGAGGCGGTGCGTTGCGCGGTCGAAGTCCAGGACGCGCTGAAAACCCGCAATGACAGCTTGCCCGAGGACCGGCGCCTGCAGTTTCGCATCGGCGTGAATCTCGGCGACGTCATGGTGAAGGGCGACGACCTGCTCGGCGACGGCGTGAATGTCGCGGCGCGCCTCGAGGGGATTGCCGAGCCCGGCAACATCTATGTCTCGTCGAGCGTCTACGACCAGATCGCCGGCAAGCTCGATTTGGGCTTCGTCGACCTGGGCGACCAGGCGCTGAAGAACATCGACCGGCCGATCCGGGCCTACCGGGTCGAGCGCGAAGGGCGGCGCGTGACGGCCGCCGCGCGCAAGCCGCGCCGTGGTTTCGGCCCATGGATCGCTGCAACGCTCGGCGCGATCGCGGTCGCCGCGGGAATCGCCTGGTACCTGGGGCAGATGTCCTCCGCGCGCCAGGAAGAGGAGGCCAAGGCGAAGGTCGCGGCGGAGGTCGCCAAGACTCGCGCCGAGGCCGAGGAAGCGAAGCGGCGGGCGGCGGCCGAGGCGGAGCTCGCCAAGGCGCGCGCGGAAACTCAGGAGGCGAAACGGCGGGCGGAATCCGAGGCCGCCTCGGCGTCGCAAGCGAGGCGCTCGCTGGAAGAGCAGCGCGCTGCGGAGGCGCGCTCGCGGGCCCAAGCCGAGCTCGCGCAAGCACGCGCCGATGCCGAGGCCACGCGTCGCAAGGCGGAGGCCGAGCTTGCTGCCGCGGCGGAGTCCAGGCGCGCAGCCGCAGCCGCCGCGAAAGCCGCCCCTGTGGCGCCGGCGGCGAAGGCCGTAGCGAGCGCGGCGCCGGCCACCGCATCTGCGGGGCGTTACCGGGGAGCCTGGGTGGCGGTGTTCGCCTGTCCGGCGTTCCGGACCTGGGCCGCAACGAATATCAAGGTTCCGCTTGCGGTCAGCGGCGAAGCATTTGAGTTGCAACACCGCGAGCGCGACCAGCCCGGCTCGTTCAATTTGCGGGGTGTTCCCAACCCCGACGGCAGGCTGCAGTTGCTCGGCGGCGGATTCTCCCCCTTCAAGGACAACGGCAAGCTCGGCGCGCGTGACTGCACCGTGACGATCGCACGCAGGTAGGTTGACGCTACCGCGCCCGCTGCCGATACCAGGAATGCGGTTGCCCCGGCACCTTGACGCGCAAGGTGTAGGCCGATGTATGTGAAACATCGTGAGGGGACGGACAACCGCCCCCTCATAGGCCTTGCAGCCACGGGTCGGACCACGCAATCACGCGGTTTTGCTGACTGTGGGAGACAGCCCCGCATGCGCAGCGACTGTCGCCAGCAGCGGCTCGATGGCGTTGGCATAGTATTCGAGCAACGTGGTTTCGGCGGGATCGGCCCGGTAGAGGCCATCCTGTTCCTCCACGATGCGCCGCAAGAGCAGCATGCGCAGCCCGACGGCGACCGCGTAATCCAGGTCTCCACGCGGCACATACACATGCGCGCCGGCTTTTTCCAGGCGCATGATGAGGTCGTAGACCACCGACTTGAGCGCGAGCTCCGACAACCCGGCCTCGCGGTCGTGCAGGAGCGCGGTGGCGACGAGCGACACCGGCAGCACCGGAACGATGCGCGCGATCGCTTCCATGATCTGGGCGGCGATGCGCTCGACCTCGCGGTGCCGCGCCTCGTCCCCCAACTGCCGGAAATCCGCGCCGGCGCGCTTGACGTAGTCGCGCATCGAGATCGGCTTGCCGAAGTTCACGCAAGCGTAGCCGAAGCGGTACCAGCGGCCGGTCAGAATCAGCCACAGGTTGGAGGCGGCAAACGCGCCGGTGCGCGCGACAGCATAAAACACACCCCGCCGCGGCGCTGCCGGATCGAGCTTGCGCATCAGCGTGCGGTCTTCCAGCACGCGGTCGTAGTTGATTCCCACGGGGATGAACACGAGATCGCGTTCTGCGGCGGGATCGAATGTTTTCAGCATGTAGTCGAGCAGCCCGAGACGAGGCGGGCGCAGCTTGCCGTCGGTCGAGAGGCCGCCCTCAGGGTAGACGGCCTGCGGCACGCCCGCCTCGACCGCCATCTGCACGTAGCGTTGCAGCACCGTTCGGTAGAGAGCGTCACCCGAGTTGCGCCGCACGAAATAGGCGCCCATCGACCGGATCAGCTGCTGCAGCGGCCACACCCGCGCCCACTCGCCCACCGCGTAGGACAGCGCGACCCGCTCAGCGGCCAGAAACGCCACCAGCACGTAATCCATGTTGCTGCGGTGGTTCATCACGAACACCACCGACGACCTCGGATTGACCGCGGCGAGCGCTGCGGTGTCGGTGTAGCCCAGCCGCACGCGGTAGAGCAGCTTGGCGAGCGCCTTGCCCAGCCAGTAGCCGACCCGGAAGTAAAGGTATGCATTGAACGCCGGCACGATCTCGCGCGCGTAGCGGTCAACGCGTGACGCCACCACGTCTCGCGGCAGCCCGTTCTCAGAGCACTCGCGCGCGATCGCCGCCTGGACCTTCGGGTCGTGGAACAGGCGGTCGATCAGCACCTCCCGCCGCGTCAGCTTGAACTGCGGCAGCTCGATATTGAGCCGGGTGTTGATCTCCCCGATGACCCGGTTCACCCTGCGGCGGAGGTACCAGCGCACGCCCGGCACCAGCACCCGCTCGAGCAGCGCCCACAGGGCGAGCACGAGCAGCACGACAAAGAACCAAGTCGGAATCGTCACCGTTGCCGTCATGCGCGAGCCTCTTCGCTATCATAAGCACCACCGATCGCGAAGTTCCAGGTTTTTCCTACAGTCTCAACATGTATGCGCGAGCAACGGGAGAACTCCTTGCTTCCAGCTCGCGCTTGAGCATGTCCTTCGCAATCACTTGAGGACGTAACGCCCATGTTTCAGCGTGCCTACCCGTTCGATCAGTCCGGCCTTGAGCAGCGGGCGGAGCAGATCCATCGCTCCCTGCTTGGAAATCCTCAGGCCATCCCAGATGTCGCGCGGGCTGAGACTACCCTGCGCGCGCAGTAGTTGCAGCAACTGCTCCTGTTTCGGACGAAGCACGAGCTTCGTGCGGCCCTTGGATGCCGAGAATTGCTGGATGCGCTGCCATACCCGCTCCAGGGTTTGTTGCAATCCCTCCAAGCTGTATTCCAGCCACGAGGTCAGGTCATCCCCTTGCTGCCGCACCGCTTGCAGCGCCGCGTAGTAACGCGGGCGATCCTCCCAGTAAAACTCATCCACCGAGAAGATGTGGTGCGAATCGAATCCGCGCCGGTAAAGTTCCCATAAGGCGAGCAGCCGGCCCGTGCGACCGTTGCCATCCGCAAACGGATGAATGGCCTCGAACCGATAATGCACGATGGCCGAACTCAGCACCGGGGAAAGAACCGGTGAGTCCTTGTTCCACCACTCGACGAGAAACTCGAACATCAGACCCGACACCTCCTCCGGCGGTGGCGGCACATACGTGCCCACTCGCACGCGGATCGTCCGATAACGCCCCGCCTCGCCCTGATTCATCACTTCCCCGGCGATGATCCCGTGCAAGCGCAGCACGTCCTCGTGCGTGAGCCGTTTCTTCGCTGCCTGGTTCTCGATATGCCGCAGCGCCGCGAAATAATTCACGACTTCCCGCCGAATGCGTGTCGGCACAGGCAGGGCCTCGCCTTTTTCGACGGCGCGCACCTGTTCCAGCGTGAGCGGATTCCCCTCGATCGCCGTGGAGGAATGCGCGTTCCGGGCACGCGTGTCTTTCTGCAAGACCGGAATCCACGCCACCTGCACCGTCGCGCCCTGGATGCGCTCGCGCAACGCCGCGATGGCCTCCACCCGCGCCAACAACGCAGGAGTAATGGTGAACTGCGGGTGGTAGCTCATGGCGCGGATGTTACCCGTCGGTCAAGTGTGGGTCAAGTGATGGGTCAACCGGTTTTCCGCGCCCGCCTCTACCGGGAACGAAAAACGCTGCGCCGAGATGTTTAATTCGCGTGCCGGGTCGCGAGTATTAGAGGGTTGAAAGCGCGCTAGTTCCGTGGTTCGTAGACTTTCACGCCGCCGAGCTTGGACAAATCTTCCTCGCGGCCGCGTAGCTCTATGACATTCCGGTCCGGGTCGCGCACAAACAAGGAAACGTGGCCGTCGCGGCCGAACGACACCGGGCCTTGCGTGATCGTAATATCATTCTCGCGCAGCATCACAATCGCATCGGCGATCGAGCCGACGCGGAATGCGACATGGGTGTAGCCGGGATATTTCTCGGGGACGTCCATCAGGATATTATTGCCGCCATTGCCGCTGTTGGCGTTGTAAATCAGGTTGATTTCGACACCGTGGCGGTTCTTGATCACCGCGACCGCGTCGTTCGCGGCCCGGTGTTCGGCGACAAAACCGAACAGGCCGTAAAAATGCATGGCACGGTCGAGGTCGGCGACCCGAATGCCGATATGATCCACGGTCTGGATGTCAATCATGCTGGCCTCTTTCCTTTGCTATGCGACTTCGAGAGCGCCAACGTCAACCAGAACGAAACGACGAGGACTGCGATTGGCGCGCCCGCATAGGCCGCGATCGGCAGTAAGCCGATCATTAACTGCAACGCAGCACCGCCGTCCCACACGAATCGATCGGAAGCGACGGCGAAGTAGCTGGCCAGTTCGGCCGTGCCCCAGACTACGATGACCGCTGCGACAGGGAGAAGCAACGTGCTCGAGTAAAGTGCTGCGGCCTTCCCGCGGCTGATGGCGCCACGGCGGACACGGGCCAATAGCACGGCAAAATATGCAATCGCCAGCACCACAGCAAGGATTGGCGCCCCGTAGAACACCCCGATCTTTATCGCGAGCCACACGATTGCACCATGACATCAATGTCACTACCTTAAGGGGTTCGCACGGAGGACACGGAGTGCACGGAAGTTAACTCCCGATCTTCTTTTATCTCAGTGTCCTTCGTGTGCTCAGTGCGAAATCAGGCCAATGGAGCGCATTGGGTGGGAGGGCAGAGCGTATCATTAAGGTAGTGCCATTGCAGCCTGATATCTATTGGGGGGACAAAGTTACTCATCCTTTCATGATAGCTTATCCGGCCCGCCAGCGCGGCGTCAGGGAAGCGGGTGGTTGCCATTTTTGCAGCGACCCATATCTGGTTGATCGGATCTTCAATTGGCCGACGTGCTTTCCGCCGGGGGTATGATGCAGGGCGGTTTCGCAATCATTTGCCATAATGAAACATTTGGGACGATTTTTCAGTCCCTGATAATCAAAGGAGAAGAAAAGCATGGCATCTTTAAGCCGGCAGCTCGCGCGGTGGGTCGTGGCATTGCGCTACGAAGATCTCCCGCCCGAAGTGACCGATCGCGCCAAGGGCGTCACGCTCCACAGCCTTGCGTCCGTGCTTCTCGGCTCGCAGTCGCCGGCCGGCCGGCAGGTTCGACACCTTCCGCATGCTCACCCATCCCAACACGGCCATCATCCCGGGCGCCTTTGTCGCGGCGGAGACCGCCGGCGCGTCCGGGAGAGACTTTCTCACCGGTGTCGTGGCGGGCTACGAGGTCATGGAGCGGCTGGCGGCCGACTTCATTCCGACGGTGATGTCGCGCGGCTTCCACGCGGGCCCGGTGTTCGGCATTTTTGGTCCCGCCGTCGCCGCCGCGAAGATACTGCATTTGACCGAGGACCAGGTGAACAGCGCGATCGCGCTCTGCGTAAGCCTGGCGGGAGGCAACCTCGAAGGGATCCGGAGCGGCGGCAAAGCCCTGCGCGAGGGCGCCGCGGTGCGCAACGCAATGCTGGCTGTCGCGCTGGCGCAGCAGGGGCACGTGGGCGGCGAGACCGTCCTCGAAGGCGACGCCGGCTTCTATCACGCCTACGCGGGCAACAACCAGGGCCGGCTCACCTACAGCTTTGCCGGCGACACCCGGGCGAGCCTCGACAAGATCACTGCCGGTCTGGGCAGGGATTGGATGTTCCTCGAGACGCTCTACCGCATCTACTCGACTGCCGGCTACAACATCGCCCACGTCGATGTCACGGCGAAACTGTGCGAAGAGCACGACATCCGCTATGAGAACGTGGATCGCGTCGAAGCGGTGGTGAACTGGCTCGAGACGCAATATCCCAGCCCGGCTTTCCCCAGCCGACGCGAAGACCTGAACTCGAAGCCGGGCAGTACTGCGTACTTCGCTGCCTACGGCGTCGTAAAGCGCGGCTTCCCCGTGCTGCGCGGCCAGGGCAGCGATCCGGGGGCAGGCGCCGGCGATCCGCCCGAGGTGCTGGAGCTCATGAAACGGGTGACGATCATCCCGTCGCACACGATGACGCTCTTCGGTCCGCGGATCACGATCTACACCAGGGACGGCAAGAGCTACACGAAGCAGGCGACCGGGTGCGAGTTCATGTGGGACTTCAACGAGGAGGCGCGCCGCATTCGCGACGTCATCCCCGGCCTGCCGATCCCGGCGGCGCAGTTCGAAGCCATCATCGCAACCTGCCGCAACTTCGATCGACACGACCGGGCCGACGCGCTCATTCGGCTGACGCTGAAGCAGCCGTAGCGCTCCGCAGCGCACGCGTCGAGCTGCGCGGCGCCGCTGAAGCAGAGCGACGTCAGGGGCGGCCTACCCAGCCGCCGTGGACCGGATGGTGAGAGCAGACGAACTCGACAAAGGCCGGACGGCCTTTCGCGTTT
The DNA here is from genome assembly GCA_001772005.1 of Betaproteobacteria bacterium RIFCSPLOWO2_12_FULL_62_58. Lineage (GTDB taxonomy): Bacteria > Pseudomonadota > Gammaproteobacteria > Burkholderiales > SG8-41 > DSOT01. The sequence goes on from MERI01000091.1 coordinate 6,809, forward strand.
TCGTCGAACGCGCGCTTCAACGCGGGGATCACTTCCGACGGCTCGGTCACATCCTCGCCGTGGAAGCCGACGGCCCGCGCCATCGCCGACATGCACGCCGCGGAGTGATCGGACACCTTCCAGGTGTAGGGATCGTGACCTGCGCCCCAGGAGCCCGGCCCGTACCCGGAGTAGCCGCCGTTGTTGACGTGGAGCGTCGTGATCCCGATGCCGTAGCGCGCCACCGCCTCGAAATTGCCCATCATGTAGCACACGCCCGCATCGCCGGTGATGTTCACGCACTGCCGGGCGGGATACGCGAGCTTGGCGGCGACGGCGCCCGCGAGGCTAAAGCCGAGGGTCGAGACGTTGCCCCAGCCGAGGTGGCCGCGCGGGATCTGCGCTTCGTAGACGGTACTGGTCTGGTCGCGCGTATTGCCCGAGTCCGCAGTGACGAAAGACGCTTTGGGGTCGAGCACCTTCATGAGGTCGCCGATCACGCGGTACGGGTTGATCGGCTTCTCGCTCGACTCCATCCACGGGCGGAACTTCGCCAGGAACGCCTGCTTGCCGGCGCGGATCTCAGCGACGAGCGCCGGGTTCTTCCGGCCGCCGCCGGTCCGCCTCGCGAGCTCATCGATCAAGGCCTGCAGCGTGAGCCTGGCGTCGCCGATCACGGCAAGGCGGGTCTCGTAGCTGCGGTTGATGTCGAGCGTGTCTACCGTGCACTGCACGATCGCTTTCTTCTCCGCGTCGGGGATGGCGTGGCTGAAGCGGTTGGGGAAGAGGCTGGAGCCGATGGAGAAGAGGAGATCGCACTTGCGCAGGAAATGCTCGGCCAGCGAGCCGCGCACGCCCACCGACAGCGGATGGTTCTCCGGGAAGGCGCCCTTGGCTTTGAGTGTGGTGAGCACCGGTACCTGCGCAAGCTCGGCGAACTGAAGCAGCTCGGCGGTGGCGTCGGCGTAGTAGACGCCTTCACCGACATACAGGAGCGGGTCCTTCGCGGCCAGCAGCGCCTTGATCGCCGCTTTCACGTCGTCCGGATCGGGACCGCATCGCCAGCCCTTCACCCGGGCGTAGGGGTGCTCGTCCTCGTCGTATTCACCCAAGTCGCGCGGGACGATGAGCAGCACGGGACCGGGCCGGCCCGAGCGAAGGTGCGTGAACGCGCGGCGCATGTAGTCCGGCACCAGCTCGGCGCGATCGATCTTCCCGACCCACTTGGTGACCGGCTTGAGCGCCTCGGCCATGTCGAAGTGCGTGTGCCGGCTCGCGCCCTGGCCCACGCCTTCCGTGATGACCAGGAGCGGCGACGAATCCTCCCATGCCTGCGCGATCGCGCCATAGGCCATCTGGATGCCCGCGGCGTTCAAGTTCGACATGACCGTGCATACGCCGATCTGCTTGCCGCAGGTCACTCGCGAGTAGCCGTCGGCCACGGCCACCGCAAAGCGCTCCTCACCCATCATGAGGATGCGCACGCCCTCTTCGCCGAGCGCGTTGTTCACGTGGTTGGTGGGATAGCAGCTCACCCAGGGAACGCCCTCGGCCTTGAGTATCCGCGCAACGCCATTCGCCGCTTTGATCTTCATGGAGCTTCTCCTGAAATGATCGAGCAATCTATTCCAGCCTCCGGAGCGAGGCAAGCTCTTTCCCGCACCCTAGTGTGGTGAGTCATTATTTCGATGCAGAATTCGTGGAGCCGCTTGCGTTGAGCCGGCGTAGGTCAGGTTGCCGTAGCGGCGGCTACCTGACGCTTGGCGGATGTCGGGGAACGCTACGCGTACCCCGACCTACGCCCAGAATTTTGCAACCAATTAACGACTCAGGATACTAGCGGCTTTAGGGCCTTTTTTTGCATGCGGCCACGGCGAAGGGATTTTCCCTTGTGCTATACTTGTATTCATGCATGTATTCGCAAGAAATGAATCATGCCGCTCGTGATCAGACTTGATCCGGAACTCGAGGCCGGTTTGCGCCGCATGAGTGCAGAGGAGCGCCTGTCGCAGGCTGAGTTGGTCAGGCGGCTCATCCGCGAGCGCCTCGTGCATCGCGCCAGCCGCAAGACCGCGTTCGAGATCGCCGAGGCGCTGGGCGTGGTCGGCATGGACGCCGATCCGCGCACCGACGTGGCGAAAAACCACTCGCGGTATGTGAAGAGGGCGGTGCGTGGCAAGCGTTCTGCTTGACACCGGGCCGCTGGTCGCCCTCTTCAAACGAAACGACACGCATCATGCCCGCGCGGTCGCGTGGTTCAAGGACCATCGCGGCCCGCTCCAGACTACACAGGCAGTCATCACCGAAGCGTGGCACCTGCTCTCGGAACCGGCGCGCCTGCCGCTGGTTCGCTTCGTGACCGCGGCGTGCGGGGTGCATGACTTCGGCACGCAGGGGCAGGCGCGCATCGCGGCTACGCTGGAACGCTACGCGGACCTGCGAATGGACTACGCCGATGCAACGCTGGTCGTATTGGGCGACATGCTGCATGTCAACTCGATTGCGACGATCGACGTGAACGACTTTTCGGCCTATCGCCTGGCGAACGGCAAGGCGCTGAAGCTGGTGTTCTGACGTTGCTCGTCGCGAAAAACGCCCGCACGCCGGCTGCGTCGAGGCGTTTTTTCCATGCGGGAAGTATCACCAAAGCCGCGGGAATTCAAGCAAAATAACGGGAAATAGATCGGGTCAGTGTAACCTTTCCATTGAGCGTGGAGCGAGTGCCGACTGAAAGTTACACTGACGCCAATTACTGCGATGAATGCCTGTCTCGCGGGCGACACGCAGACCGGCAGGGCGGATTTGCGCGACCTGGTGAATGCAACCGTGGGGTTCGAGGAACTCGCAAAACTTCTTCGGCATCGTCAGCGCGCTGCAGAAAAGGACGCGTGTAAAGCTGCGGGTGACGGCCAGGGCGGTATGAACTCATGGCCGCGCTTTACCCCGTGCGGCTTTTCTCGCTTGCGCCTCACGCTCTCCCGCCCTCCCGCTTTTTCCTTCCTCCCTCCGCCTTCCGCCTTCATCCTTGCTCTTTGCCGCGGTACGCCAGCTCGCCGCGAGGTCACCTTGCGGGACTCTCTGCGCGCGCGAGGTGCCGGCCTGCGACATAGCCGAACGTCAACGCCGGCCCGAGCGTGATGCCCGGCCCCGGGTATCCGCCGTTCATGATCGAGCTCATGTCGTTGCCGCAGGCATAGAGCCCGGCGATCGGTGCGCCGGAGGCGTCGAGCACCTGCGCGTGCACGTTCGTGCGCAGGCCCGCCGAGGTGCCGAGGTCGCCGGGGTACAGGGCAACCGCGTGGAACGGGGCCCGCTCGAGCGGCGCGACGCAGGGATTGGGCGTGTGGTCGGCGTCACCGAGGTATTTCCCGTATGCGTTGCTGCCCTTGCGGAACGCCCGGTCGACGCCCGCGCGCGCATCCTCGTTGTAGCGCAGCACGGTCGCCTCCAGCGCCGCCGGGTCGATGCTGAGCGCCTCGGCCAGCGCGCGGATCGAAGATCCCCGCACGAGGTAGCCGCTTGCCGTATACGCACCGAGAGACGCCGTGAACGGCTTCACCGCCCCCAGGCCGTACTTCCACAAGCTGGCCCGGTCGCAGATCAGGAAGGCCGGAATCGCGTGCGCGCGGAACATGGCCTGGACGAACTCGTGGTACGAGACTGCTTCGTTGGTGAAGCGTTGCCCGCGGCGGTCCACGGCGATAAAGCCGGGCTTGCCGCGATCGGTTACCGTATGAGGATAGACCGCCGGAGTCCCATCCGCGCGCCGGAAGCGCGAAACCGGCGTCCAATACGCGTTGTTCGTGTTCTCCTCGACCATGCGGCCACCGGCTGCGAGGCCGAATCGCAACCCGTCGCCCGAGTTCGTCGGGCAGGCCGCGGACGACGGTCCGGTTTCGGCGGGGAGATAGCGGGAGCGCAGCTCGGCGTCGTTCGAAAATCCACCGGCCGCCAGGACGACTCCGCGCCGCGCACGCAGGTGGGTGCCGTCCGCGAGCGTGACACCGGCAACGCGCCTGCCCTCCATCGCAAGCGACGCGCTCTGCGTCGACGTGCGCAGCTTCACGTCGAGCGTCACGACCGACTTGAGCAGGCGCGCCGCCAGCGCGTTGCCCAATACGAGATGCGCGCCGCGGTCGAACGAGAGGCGATCGCGCACATGGCGCGCCACGACGCGCGCGACGCGCAGCGCCGAAGGAAGCGAGCGCCACGCCTTGCGGAAATGCGGTATGTCGGCGCGGTCGACCATCATGCCGCCGAACAGCGTGAACTCGGGCAGCGGCGGGCGCAGCAGGCCGAAGTGGCGTCCGAGCTCGCGTCCGTCGAACGGCACCGGTTCGAGCACCCGCCCGCCGAGGGTCGCGCCGGGCAGGTCGGGGTAGTAATCCGGATAGAACGTCACGGGCTTCAAGGCGAGCGCCGTGTGCGTTTCGAGGTACTCGACCGCCTCGGGCGCGCGCGTGAGGAAGACCTCGCGCAGCTCGCGCTGGAAATCTCCGGGAACCGTGTGGCTCAGATAGAGCCGGGCCTGCTCGAGGGAATCCGGGAGTCCCGCAGCACGCATCTTCGCGTTGGCGGGGACCCACACCATGCCCCCCGAGACGGAAGTCGTTCCGCCGACGCGATCCGCCTTCTCGATGAGCAGCGTCGCGAGCCCCTCGGCCGCCGCGACGCACGCCGCAGTCATGCCGCCCGCGCCGGCGCCGATCACGATGACATCATGGTCCTCGGAAAAATTCATGTAGAGGAAAAAGGTGTCAGGAACCTATATTCTATGCTCACCTGGGCAGGAACGGGGCGTCTGACAAAAAGGTTCCTGACACCATTTTCCCACCATTTTCCTTTCGCAGAAAGGTTGGATGCTGCTACACGCGGCCGAAATCGCTCTCGTACAGCGCATCGAGACGAGCGAGCAGATGCGCCGGAAGCGGCCCCATCTCGACGGCCTGCAGCGCCTCGTCGATATGATGCAGTTCCGCACTGCCGATCACGGCACAGGATATATCCGGGTTCGACAGCACGAAACGGAGCGCCACCTGCGCGCGCGTTCCCTCGCCGGTACCGATCGCGTCGAACACGGCCTTCGTCTTGCGCTCGTCCCCGGCGACGCTCGTGTCCGTGGTGAGAACGCTCTCGCGCCCCGTCCGCTCATCCGTGGCAATGATTCCGGCGGCAAAAATACGAATCGCCATTACCGCGACATTATTGGCGCGACAGGCCTCGATGATGCCGCCCAAGTTCTGCCCGGTCCATGCCTTGGGCATGCTCCGGCCCGCGCTGGGATTGAGTAGATTGTAATAGACCTGTGCGGAATCGAACCGCCGGCTCCGGATCGCTTCCCATATACCACGCGATCCGCCTCATCAAGCACCACCACGAAACTATTGTTCGAATGCAGGTCAATGCCGCAAAATGTTGTCATGCCGGTCTCCTTCAAGGTTAGTGTGTCGGCAAACTCACTTTAACCTCACCGCCCTCAAAGCGGTGGGAGGCCGGCTAGATGATTATCAGTGTAACCTTTCCATTGAGCGTGGAGCGAGTGCTGACTGCTGGGCCACGCTGACACCCGCATTACCAACAAGCAATTATGCCCACCTGAGCGGGAAGACACTGGCGGCTGCGGTGACCAAGCTGCCGAGTTTTGGCGCGATGGAGCAGGCCAAAGTGCGGTCGATACGGTAGCTTCGGCCAGGACGCGGTTGAACTAATGCGGCTGAACTAATCTTGATGTAACTAATCCAATGGATTACAATACGCCATGTTGATCACGGTCGCTGAACTCGGCGAATACCAGCGGCGAGCCGAAAAGCTCCTTGTCGAAAGCGAGCGGCACGATATAGTGAACTACGTGGCGGCGTTCCCGAAGGCTGGCGACCTGATCAAGGGCACAGGCGGCGTGCGCAAGCTGCGCTGGCGGCGCGAGGGCAAGGGCAAGAGCGGTGGCGTGCGGGTGATCTACTATTTTCACAGCCAGCGCATGCCGCTGTACCTGCTGACAGTCTTCGCGAAGAACGAGCGCGCAGACTTGAGTCAGGCGGAACGTAACAAACTCGCCTTGTTGGTTGATACCCTCGTTGACTCGGCATTGGGTGAATAACATGAGCAAAGCATACGATAGCATCAAGAAGGGATTGCAGGAAGCCATCGCCCACCAAAAGGGCAAGACACGCGGTGTGAAGACCTACACGCCTTCGGCCGTCGACGTGCAAGCGCTGCGCAAGCGCATCGGGCTGACGCAGGAAGAATTCGCCGCGAAGTTCAGCGTCAGCCTCGGCACGCTGCGTCATTGGGAGCGCGGTGACCGCAAACCTCACGGCCCGGCGCTGGTGCTGCTGCGCGTGATCGAGAAAGACGATCGGGCGGTGCTGCGGGCGCTCGCATGACACACCAATGGGGTCAGACTCGATTGCCCTGCGCTAAGCCTGCCGTTCAGGACCAGGCCGCGAGTCTGACCCTATCGGTTCGGAACTGGGGGAGCACG
>MERI01000092.1:0-15382 GCA_001772005.1 Betaproteobacteria bacterium RIFCSPLOWO2_12_FULL_62_58
GTCACGTAGTCGCGGATCGTCGGCCGGCTCAACTGCAGCGGCGCGCCCAGATCGCTGATATTGATCAGCCGGGCGGTCTGCCCGGCGGCAAAGTTGAGGAGCCGCGGCAAGGTATCCAGGGAAGCGATGCGCGCCAGATCGCGAACGTCGCGCTGCACCATCGTCCCGACGTAATCGCGGTACCAGCTCGCCTGGCGGCGCGCGGTGCGGCGCGCCAGCGCGGCCGGATAGCCGCCGGCGGCGATCCGGGCGGCAAGCTCCCGGCCCAGGCGCGGGCGCTTCCTCGCCGGGAATCGCCCGCCGAACAGCATATCGAGGAAATGCGGCGGATGGCCCGCCAGCTCACTTTGCGCCAGCGGGTACAGGCGCTGAATCCCCAGCCGCCCCGCGAGCGAGTCCGACAGCGCGGGCACCCGCAGCACGTTCGCGGAGCCCGTGAGCAGGAACCGGCCCGGCGCCCGGTTCGCGTCCACCGCCATCTTGAGCGAGCTGAAAATTCCCGGCGCCCGCTGCACCTCGTCCAGAATGCACTTCGCCGGCAGATCCGCCACGAACCCGATCGGGTCGGACCTCGCCGCAGCGAGCGTCACTTCGTCGTCGAAGCTCTTGTACGCGTAGCCCGCCCTGGCGCCCAGGTGCCGCGCCAAAGTGGTCTTGCCGCACTGGCGCGGCCCGTGGATCAGCACCACGGGCGTATCCGCCAGTGCCTCCTTCAGGCGGGGCTCGGCAAACCGGGGGTAGTATCGTTCTGCAGCCATTCCGGCTGATTGTAAGTCCGGTGTCCGGCTGATTGCAACTTTAATGCCCGGCTATCTGAAACCCACCGTGCGGCCAAATTACTATTAGCGGCCCGGCTAAACTCCTATTTGGCGGCCGTCCAATTGCCGGTTATTGGAACGGCCAATTGCCTATCCCGGCAAGCGCCGGAGCACCATCGAGGCGTAAGAGCGGGGCCGCGGTGACTTGATACTCCGGCGTCTGTCCGGATTTTTCGTTGCACTCACTCAGCATTGACATTCCCGCGCGAACCCATAAACTATATGGGTATGGGAATGGCCCAATCGATGCAGCTTACCGATGCCGGGTTTCTCAGGAAATTGCGTGCCATTGTCAGCGACAGCCATCGTGTCGTCCTGACGAAACATGCGAAGCAGCGCATGAAGCAGCGCCGCATCAACCAGCGGCAACTCATGGAATGCCTGCGCAAAGGGCGTATCTACGAGCCGGCGCACCTTACCATCCAGGGCGACTGGAAGGCGACACTTGAGCATCAATATGCTGGCGACGTGGTGCGGGCTGCCGTCGCCATAGAACGACAGGAAGACGGCGAAGTGGCCGTGGTTGTTACGGTCATGGGGTGACGAGGAACGAGTCATGAAAAAGAGATATCGCTACACGGAAAGTGGCCTGCCGAATGTCTGGCTGGCGAACGGCTTCACTATCAGGAAAACCAATTACGGGGAAGGTGTATCCATTCATGACGTGGACGGCCTGCATCGCGCCCTGGCTCAGGCTCTCGCGAACAAGCCGCGCCTGACGGGAGCAGAGGTCCGCTTCCTGCGCAAGGAAATGGGGCTTTCCCAGCGCGGCCTCGGGGAACTGTTGGGCGTATCGGACCAGGCGGTGGCCCTGTGGGAACGAAAAGGCCGGCTGCCGAAGACTGCCGATCGTCTGCTGCGCTTGATCTACGTCGAACACGACAGGGGCAACGCCCCCATTCGCACCACCATCCAGCGTATCAACGACATGGACGCGCAGGAGAACGAGAAAATCATCGCAGAAGCGGCGAAGGGCGGCTGGACAACGCGACTGGCGGCCTGACGATCTCGGCAAGCGCCGGAGCACCCTCGGAGGCGTCAAACCAAGAATTGCAGTTCATAACCGCAAAGACGCAAAGGCGCCAAGTAACGCAAAGGAAAAAGCCTCTGCCATAGCCACCATGCGAGCGAGATTGCGCGCACTATAGCCACGCCCGAACTCTGGCACTAATTTTGCCGACAGTGTCGGCAAAATCTCTTCCCCGTACTCTGCCCGTTTCTTCTTGAGGATGTCCTGCCGTATGCGGGTACGGACGCAGCAGTGCGGCTGTTCTACGAGTTTTACGCGCAGACTGTTGTGAATGGCAAATGGCTGTGCGTTGTGGTCAAATATGGCGAAGACGATGCGTTTGTCGTTACCGCGTACCTGACCGACAAGCCCAAACCCGGAGAAGATCTATGGCCGATAAAGTGAAAGTGTGGTTCGACGCGGAAGCCGACTATCTTGAAGTCCGCTTCTCGGACGCGGCCGGCTACATGAAGGAAACCGCGCATGACGCCATGATGGAACGCGTGGACGCGCAGGGCCGCGTCATCGGATTTAGCATCTTGGGCGTCAGCCGCTTCAGCAAAGACAAGCCGTTCGAGGCTGACCTGACGGCTGCATGAGGCGCGACGGGTGATTCGTGAAGGATGAAGGCGGAAGGATGACTGATACGGCGGCAGTCGTCGATCGACTTGCCTTGCGCGGCGTCGCGGATGAAGGCCGCCGCGTCGCGAATGTCCTCAAGCAGTTTGAGCGACCGGGGCTGCATAGACGAGCTGGCGCGTCCTGTTAACGGACTCGATGAAATACGGGTTCTTCAACGCACCGACCATCACCAGATCCACCTTACGGCCGATTAAGCCGTTGAGCGCTTCGTTCAACCCGAAGTACTGGTGAAAGAGGTCTTGGTCGCCGCCTGGCGCGAATTCGACAAGAAGATCGATGTCGCTGCGCTGCGGATCGAACGTGCCGCTCGCGGCAGACCCGAAAATTTCCAGCCGACGTACGTGGTAATGCCGGCAAAGCTCAGCAATCCGGTCGCGGTGCTGCTGGATCACATTTTCCATACTGGGCCTCAATTGCAAATGATGCCGCGAGCGCGTGGCCAAGCGAAGCAAGCTGCTGTGCAGGCATGCCCTCGCTTATTCTTCGCTGGACAAGGTCACCTCTTCCCCATTCTACTGCAAGGAGGAAGGAAATCGTGAATGATGAATGCGGAATGATGGCGAGCGCTGCGGCGAAGCGACCTTTTCCCGCACCACCACTGAGAAAGTGCGCAGGCTCGTACATGGCGAGGGGCGCCCCGTGCGTACCGTGCCGATGGATGTGTTCGCGATGGCGCGACGCATTTCAAACGAAAAACGGACGCACACCTTTTTCTAATCGCCGCGCTCGACTTTCTTCGGCTGCCGGCCCACCCGCAGCATCTGCCCCGGTAAGCTTCTCGACACTGTCGAAGGAGCATTGTGATGTCAGGCCGGCTCCATGCCCTTCTTCCTGATGACGGGGACCGCGGCCGGCGCGGTGAAGAACTTGATCAGCGCCCTGGCTGCATCCGGCTCTTTTGCGCCGACATGCAGGCCGGCCGAGAAGACGGTGATCTGCTGGACCTCCGCCGGCAGCGGCCCGAGAAGATCGATTCCGGCGACCGGGAGAAGCTCGCTCACCTGCTGGAAGCCGATCTCGGCTTCGCCGCGCGCGACCACCGCGCCGGCCGGTTCGCCCTGCACCTGCTTGATCTTTGGCTTCAGCTCGTCGGCGATGCCCATGCGCTGGAACAGGCCGGCGAGATAGATGCCGCTGGGCCCGGTGGAATACGCGATCGACTTTGCCGCAAGCACGGCGCGCTTGAGCGCCTCGCCCGAGCTGATGTCCGGCTTCGGCGCGCCCGCTCTGACGGCAACGCCGACGCCCGATTTCGCGAGATCGAAGCGCTCGGAGATGATCCCGGCTGTGATGAGTTCGTCGAGCGAGGCGGCCGACAGGATCACGAGGTCGACCGTCTCGCCGCCTTTGAGACGGCTCATCATCTGCACGCTCGGGACCCAAATCGTCACTACCTTATGCCCGGTGGCGCGTTCGAATTCCGGCACCAGTTCGAGATAGGCCTCCCTGAAGGCCGCCGACGCCATAACCTTGATTTCAGCCGTGTGTGCCATGCCTGCCAGCATACCAAATCAGAGCCTGCTCTTACTATTCGACTCGCACGCCCGCCCGCTGCACGACGCCGGCCCAGCGCGCGAGATCGGACGCGAGCAGCCGGCCGAACTCTTCCGGGGTGCTGGACCGGACATCGACCCCCTGGCTCGCGAGCCGCTCGCGCACGTCCGGCAGTCCGAGCACGGCAACGATCTCCGAGTTGAGCCGGTGTACGATTTCCGGGGGCAGCCGGGCCGGCCCGACGAAAGCGTACCACAGGCTCGCCTCGTAGCCGGGTATGCCCGACTCCGCCACCGTGGGAAGATCGGGAAGGGCGGGCGAGCGCTGCGCGCCCGTCGTCGCCAGCGCGCGGAGTTTCCCCGAACGGACGTGCGGCACCACCGACAGGCTGGTGCCGAAGGTCAGGGTAACCTGTCCGCCGATGAGATCCGAAACGGCGAGCCCCATGCCCTTGTAGGGAATGTGCACCAGCTTCGTCCCGGTCATGGTTTCGAACAGCGCGCCGGCGAGATGTCCCGAGGATCCCACGCCCGCCGAGCCATAGGTGAACTGCCCGGGACGAGCCTTGGCGAGCGCTGCCAGCTCCTTTACATTCTTCGCCGGGACCGATGGGTGCACGGCGAGGACGAGCGGGCTCGAGCCGACCAGCGTGATCGGCGTGAAATCCCTGATCGAATCGTACGGCAGCTTCCGGTAGAGGGTCGCGTTGACCGCGTGGCCGCTCGGAATGAGTACGATCGTGTAGCCGTCGGGCGCGGAGCGGGCCGCAGCCTCCGTGCCGATGATGCCGTTGGCGCCCGGCCGGTTCTCGACGAGGACCTGCTGCTTCAGATTCTCGGCGAGCTTCTGCGCCACGGTGCGGCAAAGAACGTCGTTGCCGCCGCCTGGAGCAAAAGGAGAAATGATGCGAATGGGCTTGACCGGGTACGGCTGCTGAGCCGAGGCCGGCGCGAGCGATCCCGAAGCAACGATCATGGCCAGCGTAACGAGCTGCAACGTCCGCGTCACGATCGCCTCCTGTCTCCGGTCATTTGTCACCTGTCGCCTTCTCGGTCATTATTCACGGCTGTGTCGCGACGCCCTCAACCCCAATGATGTCATCATCTGCGCGCAATTCAAACCCCAAGGATAATCCCGAAATGAGCGTCATCAGCCCGTGGTACCAGCTCGGCTACGTCATCCCTCACCTCTACACCGACCTCGATGCCTACCAGTTCTACCGCGTCGCCCCCGAGGGCATGATGCTGGTGACGACCGGGCTCAACCTGAAGGATTACAGCCTTGCGGCCGTGGAGCAGGAGCTGCCAACCCTCTGGCAGCGCTTCGGGCTGCTCGCCGGGAAAAAGGTGGATCGCATCTCGCTCAGCGGCGTGCCGGTCGCCTCGGCTCTCGGGCGCACCAAAATGCGGGAGCTCCTTGACGAAGGTCAGGCCCGGACCGGGCTGCCGTGCGACACGGATCTCGAAGCGCATATTGCGACATTGCAGCACTTGGGCGCGACCCGGATTGCGCTGGCTACGCGCTGGCCCGAGCGCGTGAACACCGCGCTCACGCGCTACCTAGCCGAGGCCGGAATCGACGTCATCGCGTGCCGCTCACGCGCGCGCTCGCTGGAGGAGAACAAGCACTCCAGCGCGGCCGACGACCATCTACTCGCGCTCGAACTGGGTGGCCAGGTCCTGCGCGAGACGCCGGATGCGCAGGCGCTGCTGATGCCGGGCGGGTTGTGGTACGCGATCCATGCCGCGCCTTTGCTCGAGGCCGAGTACGGCCGGCCGGTGTTGCTCAACATCCTCTCTACGACCTGGGCGGCGCTCCATGCCGCGGGCGACCACATGCTGTACCGTCCCGATCCGCGCTGGGGCAAAGTCCTCGCCAGCGTCTGACTACTGTATATTCAGTTCGCTTGCCTCTGCGCGCACGCTGCGGCCGGCGGCTTGAGTAACGCCCGCGGAGCGCAGCTGCTCCGTTTCCTCCCGGGAATAACCGAGCCAGCCCAGAACTTCCTCCGTGTGCGCGCCGGGCTCCGCTGTGGGGCTTCGAATATCCCTGGGTAAGCCGTCGAAGTTGAGAGGTGATGCAACCATGCACGTATCGCCAAAGAGCGGCGACTGGACCGGCGTGGCGATCCCCAGATGCCGGACCTGCGGATCCGCGAACACCTTATCGATGGTGTTGATGGGGCCGGCAGGTATGCCCGCCGCTTCGAACCGCTCTACCCAGTGGGCCGAGGGTTGGTGCCGCGTGATGTCCGAGATTGCCTGATTGATGGCGGCGCGGTGCCGCGTGCGTCCGACCCCCGTATTCCACTCCGGATCGTTCTTCCATTCCGGCTTGCCGAGCACATCACTCAGCCGCTCCCACAGACGTGCTGAACTGGCCGCGATATTCATATAACCGTCGCTGGTCGGGAACACGCCGGTCGGCGTGAAGGTGGGGTGGTCGTTTCCGGCTTGTCCCGCCACTTCGCCTTTCACCAGATACCGCGCGGCCTGAAAGTCGAGCATGAAAATCTGCGATTCGAGCAGGCTGGTGTGTATCCATCGGCCTGCGCCGGTGCGGCTGCGATCGAACAGCGCCATGGCGATGCCCATCGCCAGCAGATTTCCGGCGGTGAGATCGGTGATCGGGATGCCTACGCGCACCGGGCCCTGCCCGGGAAGCCCGGTGACGGACATGAGGCCGCCCAGGCCCTGCGCGATCTGATCCACCCCGCCGCGCTCACGGTACGGGCCGGTCTGCCCGAATCCGCTGATGCTGCCATAGACCAGGCGCGGGTTGATCTTCTTCACCTCCTCCCAACTGATCTTGAGCCGATCCTTGACCGGCGCGCGCATGTTTTCCACCAGCACGTCGGCGCGTTCGACGAGGCGCTTGAATACGGCGTATCCCTGCGCGGATTTGAGATCGAGCTGCATCATCTTCTTGTTGCGGTGAAGATTCTGAAAGTCGGGCCCATGGCGCCGCCCGATCACATCTTCCCCGGCCGGTTCCGGCGGTTCGATGCGAATCACGTCGGCGCCCCAATCCGCGAGGTGCCGCACGCAGGTGGGCCCGGCCCGCGCCAGCGTCAGGTCGAGAACCACCACTCCGGAAAGCGGAAGATGCGCTTCCTTACTGCCCTCTGCAAACGTCATTTCGTATCCTTTTGGTGTAGGTCCGGGGATGCTATTGAGTTTTACGTGATTTGCTGACAGCCGTAACAGGACATTGTCATTCCCGTGGAAACGGGAATCCACGCGGTGCATCAACGCGTGAGGAAGCGCAGTATGGGTCCCCGCCCCCCGATTAAAGCATTCGAGGGCAGGCTTCGCGAGGACGACATTCATTTGTTAGTCGATTATGCAAGATTCAATCATTCATTCTACCTTGGCGCCGGAGAGCTTCACGACGCGAGCCCACTTGTCGCGCTCGCTTTTGAGGTGCGCGCCGAACTCCGCCGCCGTGCCGCCGCCGATGTCCATCCCTGTCCCAGCACATCGGAAAGCTTCCGCCCACCTCGCGCTCGCGTCAAGCGGCAGCCTGCGGAGGAGCGTAAGTGTGATCGGTTATTGTGTGCTCATTGACAGCGCGCGCCTGAATTGCGATATTCAAGGCCGGTCAACGATTCCCATGACCGAACCAGAGTGGTGAAAGGAGGACCGAGATGATGATGGCTTACAATCCCGCGGCTCAATTCGAGATCAAGGTTAGCGACGTCGAGTTCCGGCGCGCGCCGGCGCGAACGCTGATGGCCCGCGTCTATCAACCGCGAGGCGCGGGACCTTTCCCGACTCTGTTGGATTTGCACGGCGGCGCCTGGAACGACAAAGACCGCCTGGCCAATGCGCCGATGGACGAAGCGCTGGCGGCAAGCGGCATCCTGGTCGTAGCCGTCGATTTGACGCTGGCGCCCGAAGCGCCCTACCCGGCTTCGGTCCAGGACGCCAACTACGGCATTCGTTGGCTCAAAGCGAAAGCGGGCGAATGGAAGGGCGACCCGACCACGCTCGGTGCGCTCGGCAGCTCCAGCGGCGGTCACGTCATCGAACTGTGCGCCATGCGCCCGCGCGATCCGCGCTACAACGCGCATCCCTTGCCCGAAGCCCCGGGCGTTGACGCCACATTGGCCTACGTTGCGACCCGTTCGCCGATCAGCGACCCTTTTGCCCGCTTCCAGCAGGCGGAGAGGATGCAGCGCGCAGAGATGATGCAGAAAAGCAGGACTTACTTCAAACCGTGGGAGACGATATTCGAGGGCAATCCCCAGCAGATGCTCGATCGCCGCGAGGCGGTTTCACTGCCGCCGCTGCTGATCATGCAAGGCGGGCTCGACGACAACGTGCTGCCGGCGCTGCAGGAGAAGTTCGCCGCGTCCTACCGGGCAGCGGGCGGCGAGTGTCAGTTGGAGGTCTTTGCCGGTTGCCAACACATGTGGGTCGCGGAGCCGGGGCCGCAAACCGACCGCGCCCACGAGATGGTCAAGGCTTTTATCGCCCGTCAGCTGCGGGCGATGCGCCGCGCGGCATAAGTGGGAAAAAGTGACGAAAGAGTATGACGAAAAGTGGTGCCGAAAAATAGTGACGGGTACCTGCGCACTGCGAGTTCGGGCTGCGTGTCGCGACCACTTATGGACGACATGATTCTGCTACGCACTTCCCGCGTTACGACATCAGTCACCTAGTGGCCCCTTCAATTCGAGAGTGAATTACCCGCCATCATCCTACTGCGCGTCTCCAGCTCGAACACGCTCGCTATACTGCACCTTGCTCGCGCCGATCAGCGCACCTCGAGGATGCCTTCGATTTGTGGCGAGTACGAGGCGACGCGAACAGCGTCGTAGTTGCGCTCGTTTTCACCACCCCCAGCGCGAAGAATGGGCAGGTCGCCAATTGCTGTACCCAAGCAGATGCGTGCTTCGGCCCGCGGTGCGGGGTTGAGTTCCGGAAGGAAGTAGCCAGGCAGGTCGTTGCGCACCCCGATGATGAGCTGACGGCGACGTTTTTGCGGCACGCCTAGTTCCCAACTGTCCTCGACTTGGCCGTGCACGCGGTAGCCGGGCTTCCGCTGTGTGCGGCCGAGTTCACGCGCTTCCTTCTGGACCGCAGTGAAGTAGGCGCCACCTGCTGCGGTGCGTAGTCCGAGAACGTTTTCCATGACGAAAACGCGCGGCTGGAAGAACTGAACGTAGCGGAGGAAGTCACGATATAGCTGCCGCCGGGAATCGGTCTTGAGGCGTGCACCATGATTTGCACCATCCACTTTGCGTGCGGTGCTAAAGCCTTGACACGGCGGCCCGCCCACAATTACGTCAACATGGTCTGTTCCGATCAATGCGGCAAGTTGATCTGGCTGAAATATCCTGAGATCGCGTTCGATCACATGCGCTACCTTGGCCATGCCTAGGTGATCACGATCAACGAGATTGGCCTGAAGCGTGGCAATAGCGGCAGGATCGGAGTCTATGGCGGCCAGGCAGCGCAGCCCGCTGCGAAGCATACCGAGTGTAAAGCCGCCACAACCGCAAAATAGATCCAGAAAGGTCTGTGGATCCGCGTCGTTTCGCGTGGCTTTTTTGGCAGCTTGATACTCGCGCAGGCGCGTGGCTTTCAATGTTACCCTCGCTTCTTCTTCGCTGGACAAGGCCTACCCTCCTCAATTTCATTTTACTCGCGCTGTTTGCGGTATGCGAGGAACGCGAACAAATGACCGGTGGAGCGTGACATGGTAAGGCGTGACGAGTGACTGCGGCGGAAGGTCGGGAGAGCGGGAGGGCGGGAGGGCGAGAGGCGTGAGTGGGAAAAGCCGCACGCGGCAAAGCGCGGCCATGAGTTCACGCCGCCTTGGCCGTCACGCGCAGCTTCGCGCGCGTCCTTTTCTGCAGCGCGCTGAGGATCCCGAAAAAGTTTTCCGTGCTGGGATTGGGAAAGCGTGCTGCGAAAGACCACGCAAGTGCCTAAGTGGCGCGGACCTGGAAAAGAACTACTGGTCCGACGACTTCGTGACCGGCGCGCAGTTCAGGAAGGACCTCAACAAGGACTACGCCGACATGAAGGCGGTGCTCGTGGAACTCGGGCTCGCCAAGCAGTGAACGCTCCCTGAGTCCTCAACGTTCGGTGACTCACGCAATAACAAAGGGACAGGCTGGGCTGTCCCTTTGTTTCAGCCGTGCGTGTGGGGCGTAACTTCAGGCCCGGCGCATCATACCGCCTTGCGCAGCGGTTGCCGCTGGTCCTCGCCACGAAGGCCGCTGAGAATCGCCAGTGCGCGCGCCATGGAAAACTCGCGTGTCTCCGGATTGAACGCCTTCGCGTTGCCTCGCATCATGTAGCCGTGGAGCACGCCCGGGAAGATGTGCACTTCCACGTTCTTCATGCGAGAGGGCACGCCGCGATAGGCGTTCTGCACCTCGATGGGCGCCGCGTGGTCCTGGTCGCCCCATATGATGCAGACGGGCTCACCGACGCCATCGAGCTCCTTGATGAAGTCCAGCAATTGCGTGCCATGGCAGGAAATGCCGGCGTCGTAGCCCAGGCGCTTGGGCCCGAGGATCGCATAGGGGCCGCCGTAGCAGAAGCCCATCGCCGCGGCGCGCCCGTTGAACTGCGGCTGCTTGCGCACCTCGGCGAGGGTATCCCGCATGTCGGCTTCGCCTGCCTTTATTTTCTCGAGGCGCGGCTGCGAGCGCTGCGCCGAACGCTTGTCCTCGCGCGATAGCGGTCCCGGGATGGAGCGCCAGAATAGATCGGGCGCCGCCGCGATGTAGCCGCGCGAGGCGAACTCGTCGGCGATTGCGCGAATGTCCTGGTCGACGCCATGCACGGCGGAGGCGAGCACGACGGCCGGAACCTTTCCTTCGGCGTCGGGCGTCACCAGATAGCAATCGAACTCGCCTCCCTCGCTCGAGCGAATCTTGATGTCCTTGCGCAGCATGTCGCCCTCCCTCCCGTTCGTCGTATTGACCAGGCATTCACCGTACATCAGGGCGAGCGGCTTGTCCACCGAGCGCCATGCGCCCCACCATGCGTTCCGGCGCCATGCCCGTCTTGTTGCACGCTCTTAATAAAGCGCTGACTTCAAGCGCTCATACAGGCCGCGGTCATAATTTGCCGCGTTGATCCGGGACTGACTGATATCGGCGAGCATCGTGCCAAGGCTGGGCAGACTGCCTCGATCAATGTGTCGAGCCGGGTCCCACAGCCGGGCACGAAAGACGGCACGCGAGCACTGAAAGAAAACGGTATCGACGCGAACCACGATCACCGAACGCGGGGGCTTCCCGCCGACGCTGAATCGATCCAGCAGCGCCGGAGCCGTGGAGATCATCGCCCGCCCATTGACTCTGAGCGTCTCGCCAACGCCTGGAATCAGAAACAGTAACGCGACATGCGGGTTGGTAATGATGTTGCGCAGACTATCCACGCGATTATTCCCGCGCCGGTCCGGAAGCAACAATGTCTTCTCGTCTTCGACAATGACGAATCCCGCGGCATCGCCGCGTGGGGAAGTATCGAGTCCTTCCGGGCCGCTCGTTGCGAGGACGACAAAGGGTGAAGCGGCGATCAGCGCCCGGTAATGCGGATGAATGTAGTTGATCTCTTTCTCCACGGCGGCGCCCGAAGCTGTGCCGTAAAGGCGTTCCAGCGTGGCGATGTTCGTAATCTGGTGCTCTTCGATTATGGAGTCCATGACCTTCCTTCCTAAGCGACAAGCTATACGAGCGCCCATTCCCGCGGGGAATGGGCGTTGGTTTCAATGCGGTCCCGGCTACTCGATCTTCACCTTTGCCTGCTTGATGACTTTACCCCAGCGCGCGAATTCGACCTTGAGAAACTCCTCGGCTTCGCGCGGTCAGTTGCCGAGCGGCTCGTTGCCTGCCCGCGCCAGCATTTCGATCATGTCGTTCGCCTTGAGCGCCTTCACGGTTTCGGCATTGAGCTGGGCGATGACGGCCGCCGGCGTCTTGCCCGGAACGAGCAGCGTGTACCACGACGTTGCCTCGTAGCCCGGGACGCCGGACTCCGCGACGGTGGGAATGTCCGGCAGCGATGTCACGCGTTTTCTTCGCTTCATCGCTGTTATTATCACGCAGACCGGCATAAAACGATAGTAAGAACCAATGCTTGTCATGCAAAGCGAAATCGCGAAGTGGAAGAAAGTTGTGGAGGCATCCGGCGCGCGGGTGGACTGATTTGTTTCCGAAGTTCAGTTCGTGATGACCGGCCGCACGTTGTTTATAATGAGATTGCCGGATGATGGCTTTGCCGGTCCCCGGAACAATGAACCAGAAGCCGCGGAGAAACTCGACGGGACGAGAAGAAGCGAAGGTTTCCATTTTCATCCCCCGGATCGAGTCCGGGGCTTCGCTTTGATCGCCTTCATCCTTCAAGGAACGGATCCCCATGTCCACCAGCAAACAAGAAGTAATCGACCCCCTCTCTTCGGCAGACCCGGTCACACCGCCGCGCACGGGCGCAGCGGCGCGGCCGGATAAGACGCCGCCGCGGGCCCTGCGCAGGATGCTCGCGCTCGACGATTTCGAAGAAGCGGCGCGCCGATATATTCCGCGTCCGATCTTCGGCTACGTCTCGGGCGGCGCCGAAACGAATGCTTCGCTGCGCGGGAACCGGGCCGCGTTCGATGCGCTCGCTTTCGTGCCACGGGCACTGGTGAACGTTCGCGGGCGCACGCAGCAGACGACGCTCTTCGGCCGCACCTACGATGCACCCTTCGGAATTGCGCCGATGGGCGGGACCGCCATGGCAGCCTACCAGGGCGACCTCGTGCTCGCCCGCGCCGCAGCGGAAGCCAACATCCCGATGATCCTGAGCGGCGCCTCGCTGACGCCGCTCGAGCGGATTGCGGAGGTGGGGCGCACCGCGTGGTTCCAGGCCTATCTTCCAGGCGAGCCCGGCCCCATCACGGCGCTCGTCGAGCGCGTGGCGCGCGCGGGATACGACACGCTCTGCCTGACCGTCGATGTGCCGGTGATGGCCAACCGTGAGAACAACGTGCGCAGCGGTTTCCATACGCCGCTGCGGCCTAGCCTGCGCCTGGCGTGGGACGGCATCACGCGTCCCCGCTGGCTGCTGGGCATGTTTGCGCGCACGCTGCTGCTGCACGGCATGCCGCACTTCGAGAACATGGGTCCCAGAGTCCCCCTCCTTTCGCTCACTGAGGAGCGGCAGCGGGGGCTGCGCGACCAGCTTTCCTGGTCCCATGTCGAGCTGATGCGGCGCCTGTGGAAGGGGCGTCTCGTGTTGAAAGGGATACTCGACCAGGAAGACGCGCGGATCGCGCGCGAGAGTGGCGCCGACGGCATCATCGTGTCGAATCATGGGGGACGCCAGCTCGACGGGGCGGTCGCACCGCTGCGCGTGCTGCCGGGGATCGTTTCCGAGGCGGGCGGGATGACCGTGATGATGGACAGCGGCATCCGCCGCGGCACCGACGTGCTCAAGGCGCTGGCCCTGGGCGCGCACTTCGTATTTGTCGGCCGGCCATTCCTCTACGCGGCCGCCATCGCCGGCGAGGCCGGCGTGCGCCACGCCATCAAGCTGCTGCGCGACGAAATCGACCGCGACATGGCGCTGCTCGGCATCACCACGCTCGCCGAGATGCGGCGCGAGCGTCTCATGGACGCGCGCAGCTTTTCGTGAACGTGTGACCTGTCCGTATCGCGGCAAGGCCGTGCGCGAAGACCAGAAGGAGATGACATGCCGTTACCGAGGACGATGGTGTGGGTTGCGGCGCTACTTGCGTCGTGGCCGGTTTTCAGTTCTGCCCAACAACCGGTTCAACGCGACTACCCGTCGAAGCCGATCCGAGTGGTCGTGCCATACGCCGCCGGCGGGCCGATGGATTTCATTGCCAGGACGCTGGGGCGGAAAATGCAGAATGTTGCGACCCTGGTGGTCGACAACCGGCCCGGGGCGGGAGGCGCCCTCGGCACCGATGTGGTGGCAAAGTCGCCACCCGATGGCTACACGATCCTGCACACCTCGTCGAGTCACGCCAGCCTGCCGGTCATTACCACGAGCCTGCCGTATGACCCGATCAGGGATTTCGCTCCGATCACGCTGATCGTCAACAGCGTCGGCTTTCTCCTGGTTGCGCACTAGGGCGTTCCCGCGCGCTCGGTTCAGGAGTTTGTGGCGGGGGCGAAGGCTCAGCCTGGAAAACTCACTTACGGATCCGGCGGCGTCGGCAACGTCATGCATTTTGCGGCCGCAACGCCCGAACCCTACGTGGCGCGCATTCGCGGCGAAGTGGCGAAGGCGCTGGAGGACCCGGAAGTCAGGCGCACCTTTGCCGACCAGGGGTTTGTCCCCGTCGGTTCCACATCTGCCGAGTTCACGAAGACGATTGTCGCCGAGATCGAGGCGAACCGGCGCCTTGCCGCGAAGATCGGTCTCAAGCCGGAGTGACCGCGATCAACCCGCACGGCGCGGCAACAGCACGAGCGGCGGCGGTTCATGTTCCACCACGTACTCGAACCGCGTACGGAACCGCTCCGGCGACAGACCGGCGGTCTGGGCGAGTCGCGCGAGCTTTTGCGAATTCTCGAAATCGTCGCGGCGCAGGCGCATCATGTAGCGCCGGGCGATCGCGTAGCGCGTCGAGTGAATGTCGACGGTGCGCACCCTGGTCCTCCCCGTCGCGGGATCGATGAGCGTGGCGAACGGCACCGGCACAAACTGCCCCCCCTGCAGCGAGATCATCGCGTTCGAGCCGCCTTCGAGCAGGAATTTCGCGGCGCAGTAGCCCAGGTCGCGGGTGTATTCGATGTCCGACGGCGTCGGATCGGCGCAGCGCAGCTCGTAGCCGATGTCTTTGGACACGATGGTGGTCTTGATCCCGAGGCCCGCGAGGCGCGCCTCGACTTGTTTCTTGATCCCGCGGCCGAGATCGAGTTCCGCGAACCGAATATTGTCGTGCTCGTCGCGTTCGATGTTACCGAGGCGCTCGACTTCCTTTTCGGGAATGCTCTCGGCGAGGCCCTCAGCGAGGATGGCAACGCCATCCTTGCGCTGCTCGGAAAGGCGCTTGACCACGGCGCCGACCAGTATGTCGGCGAGCGTGTCCAGCGTGGTCTTGCCACCTGGAAATTCCTCGGGGATGACAGCGAGGGTGGCGCCTGCCGCCTTGGCGATTCCGAGCGCCAGGTGGCCGGCCTTGCGCCCCATGGCGACAACAAGATACCAGCGGCTGGTGGTCTGCGCATCGACCATGAGATTCTTTACAAGCTCGACGCCTACGTGACGCGCGGTCTGGTAACCGAAAGTGTCCACGTATGACGGCAGCGCAAGGTCGTTATCGATGGTCTTGGGCACATGGGCGACACGCAGGATGCCATCCGCTCGTTCAGCGACTTTCATCGCGGCAAAAGCCGTATCGTCGCCTCCGATCGTGACCAGAAGCGTCGCGCCCAGCTGCGCGA
>MERI01000092.1:15442-15845 GCA_001772005.1 Betaproteobacteria bacterium RIFCSPLOWO2_12_FULL_62_58
CGCGAAGTGCCAAGATAGGAGCCTCCGCTGAAGTGAATGCGGCTCACGTCCTCGATGGCGATAGGCCGCGCCCGGTCGATCTTTCCGGTCATGATCTCGGAGAATCCGTCGCGTATCCCCAGCACCTCCACGCCTTGGAGGCGCGCGCGTATGGTCGTGGCGCTGATCACGCTGTTGATGCCCGGCGCCGGGCCTCCGCCCACCAGGATCGCGAGTTTGTCGGGGTTTGGCATGCATCACCTCATGAAAAGCGCTGTCACCGATCTGCACCGGCACACGCCGCAAGGACCGGAGCGATTGGGCCCCGCGCCGCCGCTGCGGTCAAACAGCACCGGCTGCCGTCCTTCCAATGTAGCATATGCCATCAAGCAGCGAGGTTGATATTCATTCGCCCTCGACGGGG
>MERI01000093.1:0-8451 GCA_001772005.1 Betaproteobacteria bacterium RIFCSPLOWO2_12_FULL_62_58
CGGGCTCCGACGGGAAGAACAGCCCCTGTCCGTTCTCGCGCGCGAAAATGCCGAGCACCGCCTCGATCGGGATCGAGCACTCGCGGGAAACGCCGTTGAAGCGCGCCGCGAACTGGATGCGGTCGTTGCCGATGGTGAGCTTGTGCGTCGCATCATAACCCAGGTTGAGCACGATCTCGCCGTTCTTCACGTACTCCATCGGCACGCGCGTGTCGGCGTCGACCTTGACTGACAGGTACGGCGTCAGGTTGCTGTCCGAGCACCACTCGTGAATGGCCCGGATCAAATAGGGTTTTGTCGACTTTTCCGCCATGGCCAGTCTAAGTGATGAGTAATGAGTGATGGGCGACGAGCGGTAACCGTCCGAGCACCGCTTTTATCGCTTCTCGCCTCTCTCCTCTCGCCTCTCTTGCTTCTATTTGCGCATTACCTTTTCGGACGCGGTGAGCGCGTCGATGAACGCGGGGCGGCTGAACAAACGCTCGGCGTACTTCATCAGCGGCGCGCACGGCTTGGGCAGCTGGATGCCGTAATAGTCGAGCCGCCACAGGAGCGGAACGATCGCGACATCGAGCATCGAGAATTCCTCGCCCAGCATGAACTTCTGCTTGGCGAAAACCGGCGCGATCTGCGTCAGGCTGTCGCGGATGATGGCACGGCCCTTGTCGGCCTGCTTCTGCGTGCCCTTCTCGATCGCCTCGATGTGGCTGAACATTTCCCGCTCGAAACGGAACAGGAAGAGCCGCGCCCGCGCGCGCATCACCGGATCGGCCGGCATCAGTTGCGGGTGCGGAAAGCGGTCGTCGATATACTCGTTGATGATGTTCGACTCGTAGAGGATCAGGTCGCGCTCCACCAGCACCGGCACCTGGTTGTAGGGATTCATCACCGCCAGGTCTTCCGGCTTGTTATACAGATCGACATCGACGATCTGGAAATCCATGCCCTTTTCATAGAGCACAATGCGGCAGCGCTGGCTGAACGGGCAGCTGGTGCCCGAGTAGAGAGTCATCATAAGAGCGGTTAGCGGTTAGCGGTTAGCGGTGAGCAGTAAGCAATGAGCGGTGGTTAGCAGCTCTTGCCGCTTACCGTTTACCGCTGACCGCTTACCGATCAATGTACATCCTTCCAGTATTCCTTCTTGAGCAAAAACGCCAGCACGAACAGCACGCCGAGGAACAGCAGTGCGTAGATGCCGATCTGTTTGCGCTCGTGGCTCGCCGGCTCGGCCATGTAGTTCATGAAATTGACGAGGTCGGCGACCAGGCGGTCATATTCGAGCGGCGTCATCGTGCCCGGCCTCTCGAGCGCGAGCTTCTGCACTTCGATCGGGTAACCTGGGCCCTCGGTTTTTTCGGTCTTGAGCACCTGTTCGCCCTGCAACTGGTAGAGCGCGTGCGGCATGCCGACGTTCGGGAACACCACGTTGTTCCATCCGCCCAGCCGGCCCGGATCCCGGTAGAAGCTGCGCAGATAGGTGTAGAGCCAGTCGGCGCCCGATCCCGCCGGTGAGGAACGCGAGCGCGCAACGACCGTAAGGTCGGGCGGCGGCGCGCCGAACCACTCTTTGGCGTCATTCGGGTCCATCGCGTTCTTCATCAGCTCGCCGACCTTGGCGCCGGTGAAGATCAGGTTGTCCCTGATCTGCTGCTCGCTCAGTCCGAAATCCTGAAAACGGTTGTAGCGCATGTAACTCGTGCTGTGGCAGCCCAGGCAGTAGTTGACGAACACCTGGGCGCCGCGCTGCAGCGAGATCACGTCGCGGCTGTCGATCGGTGCGCGGTCGAGCTTCACTTCTTCGGCAGCCATCGCGGCCGCAAGCGGCGCCAGCAGCAGAGCCAACAGCAGGTTCCTGGCGATATTCTTCATTGTGATCTTCACCACGTCACCCGCTCGGGCTCGGGTCGAGTCTTGTCCAGCTTCGAGTACCAGGGCATCAGCGCGAAGAATGCGAAGTAGAGCACGGTGCCGATCTGGGCCAGGATGGTGCGCGTGTCGGTCACGGTCTCCGTGCCCAGATAGCCGAGCACGAAGAACACGATGACGAAGACGGCGAGCGCCGTCTTGTAAAGCGTCCCTTTATAGCGGATCGACTTCACGGGACTGCGGTCGAGCCACGGTAGAAAGAAGAAGACGAGCACCGACACGCCCATCAGCACCACGCCCCACACCTTGGGCTCGATGCTGAAGAATCCGGCCAGCAGCACCATGGCGCCGACAACCGTCGCAATTCTTGCCGGTCTGCCGTTCATACTGGAAACGATCAGGGCCGCGAGCCCGATCACGCCGGCGGCGAGCACCCACATGAAGTCTTCCGTGATGGCGCGAAGTATCGAGTAGTACGGCGTGAAGTACCACACCGGCGCGATGTGCGCCGGGGTCTTCAGCGGGTCGGCCGGGATGAAATTGTTGTACTCGAGGAAATAGCCGCCGAATTCCGGCATGAAGAACATGATGACACAGAAGACGATCAGGAACACCACCACGCCGAGCGTGTCCTTCACGGTGTAGTAGGGATGGAACGGGATGCCGTCCACCGGGTGTCCGGTCTTCGGGTCCTTCACCTTCTTGATCTCGATGCCGTCGGGATTGCTGGAGCCCACTTCGTGCAGCGCCATGATGTGCGCCGCCACCAGCCCGAGCAGAACCAGCGGGATCGCGATTACATGGAAGGCGAAGAAGCGGTTGAGCGTGGCGTCAGACACCACGTAGTCGCCGCGTATCCACAGCGCAAGGTCCGGGCCGATCAACGGCAGCGCGTTGAACAGGTTGACGATCACCTGCGCGCCCCAGTACGACATCTGGCCCCACGGCAGCAGGTAGCCGAAGAACGCTTCCGCCATCAGGCACAGATAGATCAGCACGCCAAAAATCCAGATCAGCTCGCGCGGCCGGCGATACGAGCCGTACATCAATCCGCGGAACATGTGAAGATAGACCACGATGAAGAACGCCGAGGCGCCGGTCGAGTGCATGTAGCGGATCAACCAGCCGAATGGCACATCGCGCATGATGTACTCGACCGAGGCGAAGGCCTGCGCGGCGTCCGGCTTGTAGTGGATCGTCAGGAAAATGCCGGTGACGATCTGGAGCACCAGCACCAGCATCGCGAGCGAGCCGAAGTAGTACCAGAAGTTGAAATTCTTCGGCGCGTAATATTCGGCGAGATGCTCTTTCCAGAGCGACATCAGCGGGAAGCGCTGATCGACCCAGGTCAGGAAGCCGTTGAAGGGACCTGCGCCGGTGACCGGCTGCTTTTCAGTGGCGGCCATTCTTCTACGCTCTCGTGCCGTCGTCGCCAATCAGGATGCGGGTGTCGGACAGGAATTTGTGCGGCGGCACCTCCAGGTTGTCCGGCGCCGGCTTGTTCTTGTAGACACGGCCGGCGAGGTCGAACAAAGAACCGTGGCACGGACAGTAGAAGCCGCCCTTCCAGTCTGCTTCGAACGGCTCGGCCTGCACTTTGAATTTGTCGACCGGCGAACAGCCGAGGTGCGTGCAGATGCCGACCACGACCAGGTACTCGGGCTTGATCGAGCGGTATTCGTTGCGCGCGTATGGCGGCGTGAGTTCTCCCGGTTTGCGCGCGCTCTTGGGATCGGCCACTTTGGCGTCGCTTTGCTTGACCGTTTCGAGCATGTCCGTGGTGCGGCGCACGACCCACACCGGCTTCCCACGCCACTCGACGCGCATCATTTCGCCCGGCGCGAGATTGGTGATGTCCGCCTCCACCGGCGCGCCCGCAGCCTTGGCGCGCTCCGAGGGCAGCATGCTCGCGACGAAAGGCACCGCCACCGCCCCGGTTGCGACGCCGCCGGCGACGCTGGTCGCGGCGACCAGAAAGCGCCGCTTGCCCTGATCGAATTCTTTGTCAGCCATGCAAATCGACCCCTGTAGATGCGCAAAAAACGGGTATTTTACACAAATGCACGCCGAAACTTAAGCAAAACCGGAAAAAAGCGTTATCGAACAGCGACTTGAACCAACACTGCCGGTCCGGGGGATTTAGACCGGATTCGGGATGCGCATCGAGCGACAGGTGAAATGCAGACAAATTGAGGTCGTGTTCGAGGATGAGCGCGATGCGACGGCGTCTCGCGCTAGCAGCCTGTCGGGCTTAGGCGTCCGACAGGCTGCTAACAGCCGCGCATCTTCGCCTTTCCGGAAGTCGCCGCGATGCACGAGCGCGGCGTCGGCGCTTGCGGCCGCCGCATCCAAGAAAGCGAGTGAAGCCGTGACGCCGCTGACGATCCATCGTACGTCTGCCCGCCCAGTCCCTTCCACCTGCGGGCCGTTTGGGCAATAATCGCGGTACTTAGCAGCCTGTACGGGCTTAACAGTCCGTACAGGCTGCTAAAAGCAAAACCGGCTGACAATTCAGAAAAAACTTAGTCGAAGCGGTCAAATTTGGGGAAAAGCTCGGGTGAATTCGCATATCTGTTATCTTCTTCTGCAATTCTCCTGGCGCCGGTTTTGCATTAGGAGTTTGTCGGGGCTAAGCCCGACAAACTCCTAGGGACTTCAAAATACTGGTCCAGGCAGGCGTCAACCGGTCGCGGTTCGTAAGCGATTGATCCTGCCCTAAAAATCCACTTTAACTGAACCAGTCGCGTCAAAAATCCGTATGCGTAGACTCTGGCTCGTATTTGCACAGACCGCGACCGTCTGCCTCGCGGTGCTGTTCGTCGTCTCGACGCTGCGGCCCGACCTGCTCGCGTGGAACCTGCGCGGCAACGTGGTGACGATCAAGGAGCCGCAGACTGAAACCGAGGCGAAGAAGATCACTTCGTTCAGCGACGCGGCGAAGCAGGCGATGCCCGCAGTGGTCAACATTTTCACCACCAAGGAAGTCAAGGCGCCGCGCCAGCCGTTCATGGACGATCCGGTGTTCCGCTATTTCTTTGGTGACCAGCCTGGCGGGCAGACGCAGAAAAGCACCAACCTCGGCTCCGGTGTCATCGTCAGCGACAAGGGCTATGTCCTCACCAACAGTCATGTCGTCGAAGCGGCCGATGCAATCGAGGTCGCGCTCGCAGACGGGCGGCGCGCGCCCGCGCGCGTGGTCGGCTCCGACCTCGAAACCGATCTGGCCGTGCTGAAAATCGACCTGTCCATGCTGCCGGCTATCACCTTCGGGCAGTCGGAGCAGGCGCGCGTCGGGGATGTGGTGCTGGCGATCGGGAACCCGTATGGTTTCGGCTCAACGGTCACGTTGGGAATCGTCAGTGCGCTGGGGCGCTCCAACTTGCCCATTGACATCCCGTTTCAAAGCTTCATCCAGACCGACGCCGCGATCAATCCCGGCAATTCGGGCGGCGCGCTGGTCGACATCAACGGCAACCTGATCGGTATCAACTCCTCGATCTACTCGAGCACCGGAAGCTCAGTCGGTATCGGCTTCGCCATCCCGGGAAGCGTTGCCAAGCAGGTGCTGGAGCAGATCGTCGAGCACGGTTCGGTGACGCGCGGGTGGATCGGGGTCGCCGTGCAGGACCTGACCAAGGAGTTCGCCGAATCGTTCAAACTGCCCGATATCGGCGGCGCGCTGATCTCGGACGTGCTGCGCGGCGGCCCGGCGGACAAAGGCGGCGTCAAGCCGGGCGATATCCTGACTGCAGTAAGCGGTAAGCCAGTCGCGAATTCGGCCGGCATGCTCAATTTGATCGCCGCGCTGCAGCCCGGGCAGCAGGCGACGCTCAAGGTCATCCGCGAGCGCAAGGAAACGGAACTCACCGTGACCGTCGGCCGGCGCCCCAAGCAGCCGCGCCGCGAGTAGATATTTCTGACCGCAGAGACGCTGAGACGCAGAGTTTGTTCTAACCGAAAGCCGTTAGCGCCCGGTTAACGGCTCGAACAGCTCTTGCACACAACCCGTGTTGGGGTTGCTCCCCACCCAGTTTTTCTCGGCGCCTCTGCGTCTCCGCGGTTCAGTCCTTTTATTTGCCGCGGCTTTTTTCATCGGCCTCGATCTTGTCCAGTTCGCGCTCCGTCTCGGGCTCGGCAAGCGGCCGGTATTCGGCCGCGTCTTCCGGTTTCCGTTTTCCCACGAAGCGCGCGGCGAAGATGCCGAGTTCGTAGAGCAAGCACATCGGGGCCGCCAGCAGCAGTTGCGACAGCACGTCGGGGGGTGTGACGATGGCGGCGACGACAAAGGCGCCGACGATGAAATACGGGCGGATATTCTTCAACTGCTCGATCGACACCACGCCCATGCGCACCAGTACGATGAGCACGACCGGCACTTCGAACGTCACGCCGAATGCGAGAAACATCGTCAGCACGAAGTTGAGATAGTTCTCGATATCGGGCGCAACGGTGATGCTTTTCGGCGCGATGCTGTTGACGAATTGGAACACCACGCCGAACACGAAGAAGTAGCAGAACGCGATGCCCAGCAGGAACAGGACCGTGCTCGCCACGACCAGCGGCAGCACCAGGCGCTTTTCGTGCGCATACAAGCCCGGCGCGACAAACGCCCACGCCTGGTACAGCAGGTACGGCAGCACGATGACGAACGCGACCATCATCGCCACCTTGATCGGCACCAGAAACGGCGTCACCACGCCGGTGGCGATCATCTTGGTGCCTTCCGGCAGCGCGCGCATCATGGGATGCGCCAGCAGGTCGTAAAAATCGGACGCCCAGGGAAACAGGCACATGAAGACGATCCCGATGGCCAGCAGCGAGCGCAGCAGGCGGTCGCGCAATTCCATCAGGTGCGATATGAAGGTGTCTTCGGTCATGCCGTGACGGCGGCCGGGGCCGCGTTAGCCCTGTTTCTGAGCGGGGGTTTGCGGCGCGGAATCCAGGGCCAGTTCGAGCTGAGGTGAAGGGCTGCCGGGAGGGGCCTGCACGGATGTTTGCACTGCGGGTGTTTCCGCCGCCGGCGCGTCCGCCGCCGGTATCGCTGTCGGATCGGCTGCATCCGCGAGCTTCTGGAATTCGGTCTCGGTCGCGCTGATTTCCCGAGTGACCGACTGTTCAAGCGAGCGCGCCGCATCCTGCATGCTGTCTTGCAGCTTACGCAACTCGTCCAGTTCCATCTCGCGGCTGATGTCGGCCTTGACGTCGTTGACGTAGCGCTGCATGCGCCCGAACAGATGGCCGAGTGTGCGCGCGACCTTGGGCAGCCGCTCGGGGCCGATCACGATCAGCGCCACCGCCGCGATGACCATGAGTTCGGGAAATCCAATGTCGAACATCGGTCGAGAGGGGATAGAAGAAAGGCGAGAGGAGCGAACGGCGAGATTCGATTAGGCTTTGCGCCTCTCTCCTCTCTCTTCTCGCCTCTCGCTTCTCAATCTACGCCTTCGGGGTTTCCTTCTTGGCTTCGCCTTCGATGGTCTGACCGGTACTCGGCGGAATCTCGGCTTTGGCCTGGGCCGATTTCTCTTCCTCGGATTTCATGCCGTCCTTGAATCCCTTCACCGCGGTGCCGAGGTCAGTGCCCAAGTTGCGCAACTTCTTGGTGCCGAAGATCAGAATAATGACCAGCAAGACGATCAGCCAGTGCCAGATGCTTAGTGAGCCCATTGTCTACTCCTCAATCTCCATGCCGGGAAGTTTCACGATATTTACTCCTGGCGCGAGCTCTTCTCATCGATACCCGAAATGCCCTCGCGGCGTCGCAACTCGGCCAGCACGTCATCGGGGCCGAGCCCGTGCCACGCCAGCAGCACCAGGCTGTGAAACCACAAATCGGCGGTTTCGCGGACAATATGCAGTTTATCACCCTCTTTGGACGCCAGCAGCGTCTCCGATGCCTCTTCGGCAACTTTCTTGAGAATCGCGTCCTGGCCTTTCGCCATCAGGCTTGCAACATAAGAGCTTGCAGGGTCGGCCTGCTTGCGGGCCGCGATGACTTCGCCCAGGCGCCGCAATATGTTTGCGTCGATCATTTCCTGTAAATGTCCTTGGGGTCCTTGAGCACGGGATCGGCCGTCACCCACCTGCCGTCATCGAGTATCTGGAAAAAGCAGCTGTGGCGTCCGGTGTGACAGGCAATACCGCCCACCTGGTCGACTTCGATCAGAATCACGTCCTCGTCGCAGTCGAGCCGGATCGACTTCACTTTCTGCACGTTCCCCGACTCCTCGCCCTTGTGCCACAGCTTCTTCCGGGAGCGCGACCAGTAGTGGACCTCGCCGGTCTGCACCGTCTTCTGGAGCGCCTCGCGGTCCATCCACGCCACCATGAGGACGCGGCCCGAGCCCGCTTCCTGTGCGACCGCCGGCACCAGCCCGTCCTGCGCCCAGTTCACCTTGTTGAGCCAGTTGTCTTTCATAAGAGCAGAATTCGGGATTCAGCGGTTAGGATTCAGTAAATGTTCGGCTAGTCTATCAGTCTTGCTACCGAATCCTGAATCCTTGATCCTGAATCCTTGATCCTGAATCCTTGATCCTGAATCCTTGATCCTGAATCCTTGATCCTGAATCCTTGATCCTGAATCCT
>MERI01000093.1:8462-84163 GCA_001772005.1 Betaproteobacteria bacterium RIFCSPLOWO2_12_FULL_62_58
ATCCTTGATCCTGAATCCTTGATCCTGAATCCTTGATCCTGAATCCTTGATCCTGAATCCTTGATCCTGAATCCTGATTTTACAACCTAACCTCGATTCCGTGCCGCGCCATGTAGTCCTTGGCCTCGCGCACCGTGTATTCGCCGTAGTGGAAAATGCTCGCCGCCAGCACCGCGTCGGCGCGGCCCTTGACAATGCCGTCCACCAGGTGATCGAGACTGCCGACCCCGCCGCTCGCGATCACCGGGATGTCGA
Source organism: Betaproteobacteria bacterium RIFCSPLOWO2_12_FULL_62_58 (assembly GCA_001772005.1). Taxonomy (GTDB): domain Bacteria; phylum Pseudomonadota; class Gammaproteobacteria; order Burkholderiales; family SG8-41; genus DSOT01. Next base: position 8,718 of record MERI01000093.1, read on the forward strand.
GCGCATCGGAAAATGCACGCGTCAACTCCAGATCAAAGCCATTCCTCGTGCCATCGCGATCCATGCTGGTGAGGAGTATCTCGCCCGCTCCGAACCGCTGCATCTTTCGTCCCCACTCCAGTGCGTCGAGCCCGGTTGGCCTGCGTCCACCGTGCGTGAACACCTCCCAGCGCAACGCTCGATCGCCCGCCCCCGAAATGGGAAACCGGGGGCCGGCGACGCGCTTGGCATCGACGGCCACCACGATGCACTGCGAGCCGTAGCGGTCGGTGGCATCCGCGACAAGTTGCGGGTTCTGCACCGCCGCCGTGTTGATGCTCACCTTGTCGGCGCCGGCGTTCAAAAGCCGGCGCACGTCGTCCACCGAGCGCACGCCACCGCCGACCGTGAGCGGAATGAACACCTGCGCGGCGACCCTTTCGACGATGTGCAGGATCAGGTCGCGCCCGTCGCTGCTCGCCGTGATGTCGAGGAAAGTGACTTCGTCCGCGCCCTGCTCATCGTAACGTCGCGCGATTTCGACCGGGTCTCCGGCGTCGCGCAGGCCGACGAACTTGACGCCCTTCACCACACGGCCGGCGGTGACGTCGAGGCACGGAATTACGCGCTTCGCAAGACCCATGGTAAATCAGGATTCAGGATCGAGGGAAGAACGACGGCGACGAGCTCTTGCTTGCTCCTTGATCCTTGATCCTCATTCCTTGCTCTTACTGAGTTTGTCGGCGAGCTTCTGGGCCTCAGCGAAATTCAGCGTGCCTTGATACACCGCGCGACCGGTAATGGCGCCGATGATGCCTTCCGGCTCCACCTTGCACAGCGCCTTGATGTCGTCGAGATTGGTGATGCCGCCGCTTGCAATCACCGGCACCGTGAGTTCGCGTGCCAGCGTCACGGTCGCCTTGATGTTGACGCCGGTCAGCATGCCATCGCGCCCGATGTCGGTATAGATGACCGCCTCCACGCCATAATCCTCGAACTTCCGGGCGAGATCGACGACGTCGTGGCCGGTCATCTTCGACCAGCCGTCGACCGCCACCTTGCCGTCCTTGGCGTCAAGCGCGACCAGGATGTGCCCCGTGAACGCGCTGCACGCGTCGTGCAGGAAACCCGGGGTCTTCACCGCCGCGGTACCGATGATGATGTAGCTCACGCCGGAATCGAGGTACTTCTCGATGGTGTCCAGATCGCGGATGCCGCCGCCCAGCTGGACCGGAATCTTGTCACCGACCGCGGTGGTGATGGCCTTGATCGCCTGTTCGTTCTTCGGCCGTCCCGCGGCCGCACCGTTGAGATCGACCACGTGCAGGCGCCGCGCGCCCTGGTCGAGCCAGTGTTTGGCCGTCGCGCCCGGATCGTTGGAAAACACGGTGGCATCGTCCATGTCGCCCTGTTTCAGGCGCACGCACTTACCGTCCTTCAGGTCAATGGCAGGAATGATCAGCATTTCATGGCACCGGTGAGCGACAGCGGATTCCCGCCGGCGGCTTTGGCGGCCGGCTGCCACGCGACAAAATTGGCGAGCAGGCGCAATCCCGCGGCGTGACTTTTTTCCGGGTGAAACTGCACCGCAAAAATATTGCCGCTTGCCACCGCGCAGGCAAACGAAAAGGGATAGAGGCTGTAGCCCGCCACGAGGCGTGGGTCGGCCGGCTCGACGTAATAGCTGTGCACGAAATAGAAGCGGCTGCCCGAAGCTATGCCTTCCCAAAGCGGGTGCGCCATGGACTGGTGCACTTCGTTCCAGCCCATGTGCGGTACCTTGAGCTTTTCACCGTCGGCGTCGACCATCGCCGCGGCGGGAAAACGCCGCACTTTCCCCGGCAGCAGGCCGAGCCCTGCGACGTCGCCCTCCTCGCTGCGGTCGAACAGCATCTGCAGACCGATGCAGATGCCGAGAAAGGGCTTGTCGCGCGCGGCGGCAACAACCGCGTCGCGCAACCCGCGCGCTTCCATTTCGCGCATGCAGTCGGGCATCGCGCCCTGTCCCGGGAACACCACGCGTGCGGCGCGCGCCACCGCCGCGGGATCGCTGGTCACCGCGACCTTGAGGCGCGGCGCAACGTGTTCAATGGCTTTCGATACCGAGCGCAGATTGCCCATGCCGTAGTCGATGACAGCGATGTCAGTCATGAAGCGTTGAGGGTTCAGGGTTCAAGGTTCAAGGTTCAGGGTTCAGGGTTCAAGGTTCAGCGTTGGGCGTAACAGCGCATCACGATCAGATCCCCGAGCTGACAACTTTCAACTCTGAACCCTGAACTTATAAACTGCCTTTGGTGGACGGCAACACGCCTTCGATGCGCGGATCACGCTCGACCGCCATGCGCAGCGCCCGGCCGAACGCCTTGAACGCCGTCTCGGCCTGGTGATGGGCGTTCTCGCCCTTGAGGTTGTCGACGTGCAGAGTGACCTGGGCGTGGTTGACGAAGCCCTGGAAGAACTCGCGTACCAGGTCGACGTCGAACTCGCCGATGCGGGCGCGCACGAATTCCACGTTCATCGCCAGGCCCGGCCGTCCCGAAAGATCGACCACGACGCGCGACAAGGCCTCGTCGAGCGGCACGTAGGCGTGGCCATAGCGGCGCACACCCCGCTTGTCGCCGACCGCCTTGGTGAAAGCCTGGCCGAGCGTGATGCCGATGTCCTCGACGGTGTGGTGGGCGTCGATGTGCACGTCGCCCTTGGCCGCGATGTCGAGGTCGAACACGCCGTGACGCGCGACCTGATCCAGCATGTGGTCGAGGAACGGCACGCGGGTGGCAAGTTGCGACTTGCCGGTGCCGTCAAGATTCAGCCTTACGCTGATCTCGGTTTCCAGCGTCTTGCGGGTGACTTGAGCCTCACGCATGGCTGTGCCTGCAATGGATTACTCGGTATGGAAAACGAACGATGGGAGCTGGGCGTTGACCGATTGACTCAATGGGCCGGGAAATACGCGATTTCAGAGATTCGACAATGTTGCCCGCAAAGATTCGAGAAAACGCCCGTTTTCTTCCGGCGTGCCGACAGTGACGCGCAGGCAATCCACGAGTGACGGATGAGAGCCATTGAGATTCTTGATCAGAACGCCGCGTTGCTTGAGGCCGTTGAACACCCCGTCCGCCATGCCGGTCCTGAACAGGATGAAATTGGCGTCGCTCGGGAAAGGCCGCACTCCCGGCAGCCGCTTCAACTCGTCAAAAAGTCGCGTCCGCTCCGCTGTGATCGCCGCCGCCTGCTGCGCGAGAAGATCCTGGTGCCTCAACACTTTCTCCGCAACCAGCTGGGTCAGCACGTTGACATTATACGGCAATCGCACCTTGTCGACATGCGCGAGCCACGCGTTGCCGCCGGCCAGCAGGCCCAGCCGCAGCCCGGCCAGGCCGGATTTCGACAGCGTGCGCATCACCAACAGGTTCGGGTAGTCGGTCAGGCGCGGCATGAAAGTCCTGCCGGCGAAGGCATGATAAGCCTCGTCGACAACGACCGGGCCGGGAGCAGCGTCGATGACGCGCGCCACGGCCGTCGCGTCAAACAGGTTGCCGGTCGGATTATTGGGATAGGCGATGAAAACGAGCGCCGGCTGGTGCTCGGCGATGGCCGCCACGACGCGGTCGGCGTCGAGAGCAAACTCGGGCGTGAGCGGCACGCCGACATAGCGCACGCCGCAGAACGTTGCGATCATGCGGAACATCACGAACGAGGGTTCGAACCCCAGCACCGCGGCGCCCGGCCGGGCGGCAGCCATGATCAGCATCTGGATGAGTTCGTCCGAACCGTTGCCGAGCAGCACGTCCATCCCGGGCGGAATCCCCATGGCCACACGCAGACACGCCTTGAGCCGCGCCGCACCGGGGTCGGGATAGCGGTTGAGCGCGGCCGATTCCACGAGCCGCGCGATTTCGACCTGCACGTCCGCCGGGAGACGGTACGGGTTTTCCATCGCGTCGAGCTTCACCATGCCCGCGGCTTCGGGCACGTGGTACGCGGTCAGCGCGCGGATTTCGTCGCGGATGATGTCTTCGGGTGTTTTCGGCATAAAAGGTGATTAACCGCCAAGACGCTAAGGCGCAAAGGGGTCGCAAAGAGGACAATTATCGAGTTACTTTGCGTTATCTCTGCGCCTTCGCGCCTCTGCGGTTAGGTTTTTTTCATGCGGTATTCGGCCGACTTCGCGTGCGCCGGCAATCCCTCGCCGCGCGCAAGCTCTGCCGCGATTTTGCCGAGCGTTTGCGCTCCCGCGCGCGAGACGCCGATCACGCTCGAGCGCTTCTGGAAATCGTAGACGCCCAAAGGCGAAGAAAAGCGCGCCGTGCGCGAGGTCGGCAGCACGTGGTTGGGGCCGGCGCAGTAATCGCCGACCGCCTCCGATGCATAGCGCCCCAGAAAGATCGCGCCGGCGTGCCGGATCCTGGGCAGCAGCGCCTGCGGCTCGGCAACCGACAGCTCGAGGTGCTCGGGCGCGATGCGGTTGGCGAGCGCGCACGCTTCGTCGAGATCGCGAACCTTGATAAGCGCGCCGCGCCCCGCGAGCGAGGCGCGGATGATGTCGCGCCGCGCCATGCCGGCGAGCTGGCGCGCGATGCTCGCCGCCACCGCATCGACGAACGCGGCGTCCGGAGTGAGCAGTATCGCCTGCGCCAGCTCGTCGTGCTCGGCCTGCGAAAAGAGATCCATTGCGATCCAGTCGGCGTCGGTGGCGCCGTCGCACACCACCAGGATTTCCGAAGGACCCGCCACCATGTCGATGCCGACCACGCCGAATACGCGCCGTTTGGCCGCAACGACATAAGCGTTGCCGGGACCGACGATCTTGTCGACCTGGGGAATAGTTGCGGTGCCGTAAGCGAGCGCGGCGACCGCCTGCGCGCCGCCGATCGTGAACACGCGGTCGACACCGCAGATCGCAGCCGCGGCAAGCACTAGTTGGTTCTTCTCGCCGCCGGGTGCCGGCACGGTCATGACGATTTCACGCACGCCGGCGACCTTTGCCGGCACCGCATTCATGATTACCGAGGACGGATAAGCGGCCTTGCCGCCCGGCACGTAGATGCCGACGCGGTCGATCGGCGTGACTTGCTGGCCGAGCTCGGTGCCGTCGGGCTCGGTGTAGCGCCACGACCGCGCGACCTGTTTTTCATGGTAGGCGCGGACCCGCATCTCCGCCTCCGCCAATGCCCCGCGCTGCGCCGGCGGCAGGCCGGCCAGCGCTTGTCCGAGCGCCGCGCGCGGCACTTCGAGCGCTCCCAACGCTTGCACATCCATTCGGTCGAAGCGGCGCGTGTATTCGAGCACGGCGGCGTCCCCGCGTGCCCTGACGTCGGCGAGAATGGCGGCAACCGTGGCGTCGACCTGCGGATCCTGCGCCGCCTCGAAGGCCAGCAGCTCCGCCAGCCGCGCGTCGAAGTCCGGCTGCGCCGTGTCAAGCCGTCGGATGGCAATCATGCGGTAGCGCGCGCGAACGCGTCGAGCAGAGGCTGGATGGCGCTGCGCCTGAGCTTCAAAGCGGCCTGGTTGACGATGAGCCGCGCGCTTACCGGCGCGATTTCCTCCACCGCCTTCAGATTGTTGGCCCTGAGCGTGTTGCCGGTGCTCACCAGGTCGACGATGGCATCGGCGAGCCCGACCAGCGGCGCCAGTTCCATCGAGCCGTAGAGCTTGATCAGATCGACGTGCACGCCTTTTTCAGCGAAGTGCTCGCGCGCGGTCTGCACGTACTTGGTGGCCACGCGGAGCCTTGCGCCGTGTCGCACCGCGCGCTGGTAATCAAAGCCGTTCGGCACTGCCACCATCATGCGGCAGCGCGCGATCTTGAGATCGAGCGGCCGATACAGCCCCTGGCCGCCGTGTTCGTCGAGCACGTCCTGGCCGGCAACACCGAGGTCCGCCGCGCCGTATTGCACATAGGTCGGCACATCGGCTGCGCGCACGATGATGACGCGCACGTCGCGCCGGTTCGTCTTCAGAATCAGCTTGCGCGAAGTCTCCGGATCCTCGCGCACGGCGATGCCCGCCGCCTTGAGCAGCGGCAGCGTCTCGTCAAAAATGCGGCCCTTGGAGAGCGCGATCGTAATCACGGCAACCCAATGATGTAAAAAGGAAAGCGGATTTTACCGCAAAGCGGGATGAGGCGTCGAAGGAGATAAAAGAAACCGCCGATAAACGCAGATGAAGATAAAATCTGCGGCCTAATTGTTCTTCTGGTTTTCCTCTGCGCCCTCTGCGTTCCCGTTTTTTGCTTCAACGCACGCGTCTGATGCGCGCGCCGAGCTTCGACAGCTTCTCTTCAATGCGCTCGTAGCCGCGGTCGAGGTGATAGACGCGGTCCACGATGGTCGTGCCGCGCGCGACAAGCCCGGCCAGCACCAGGCTGGCCGAAGCGCGCAGGTCGGTCGCCATCACGGTGGCGCCGTCCAGATGCGGCACGCCCTTGATCACCGCGGTATTGCCCTCGACTTCGATGTCCGCACCGAGCCGCCTGAGTTCCTGCACGTGCATGAAGCGGTTCTCGAAGATCGTCTCGGTCACCACCGCCGTACCTTTCGCCACGCTGTTCAGCGCCACGAACTGCGCCTGCATGTCGGTTGGAAACCCCGGATACGGCGCGGTGCGCACGTTGACCGCATTGAGTGCGCCATCAGCCTTCACGCTGATCCAGTTTTCCCCGGTCTCGATGTGGGCGCCCGCCTCCCGCAGCTTGTCGAGCACGGCGTCAAGGATGTCGGCGCGCGCGCCGTTGAGCCGCACGGCTCCGCCGGTTGCCGCAGCCGCGACCAGAAACGTGCCGGTTTCAATGCGGTCGGGCATCACGCGATGGTACGCCCCGTGCAGGCGTTCGACGCCGTCGATGGTGATGATGTCGGTGCCGGCGCCGCGGATTTTCGCGCCCATCGCGGTGAGGCAGTCGGCCAGATCCACGATCTCGGGTTCGCGCGCGGCGTTCTCGAGCACCGTGGTCCCGTCCGCGAGGGTCGCGGCCATCATGAGATTTTCCGTGCCGGTGACCGTCACCAGGTCCATGCAGATGCGCGTCCCCCTGAGCCGTTCGGCGCGCGCCAGCATGTAGCCATGCTCCATGGCGATGGTCGCACCCATCGCCTGCAGACCCTTGACGTGCTGGTCGACCGGCCTCAAGCCGATGGCGCAGCCGCCCGGCAGCGACACGCGCGCTTCGCCCAGACGCGCAACCAGCGGTCCCAGCACCAATACTGACGCGCGCATGGTTTTCACCATCTCGTAAGGGGCGGCCGGATTGTCGAGTTCGGCGGCGCGCAGCTCGACGCCGAGCCGCTCGTCGAGCGAGATCGCGACCCCCATCTGCCCGAGCAGGCCCAGCATGGTGGTGACGTCATGCAGGTGCGGCACGTTCCGCACCACGAGCGGCTCGGGTGTCAGCAGCGCCGCGGTGAGAATCGGAAGCGTCGCGTTCTTCGCCCCGGAGATATCGACTTCTCCGGCGAGCGGGACACCGCCCTCGATGAGGAGTTTATCCATGCCACCGGCGCCGCGTCATTTGCCCCATTCTTCGGGCGTAAGCGTGCGCATTGACAGCGCGTGGATCTCCTCGCGCATGCGGTCGCCGAGCACCCTATAGACGAGCTGATGCTGTTGGATCTTCGACTTGCCGCGAAACGCGGGGCTCACGATGACCGCCTCGAAGTGATGGCCGTCGCCCGCAACCTCGACGAATTCACACTCAAGGCCGGACTCGATGTATTGCTTGATTTGATTGGGCTCAACCATAAAGGAAACAAGTGAAACGTGAAATGTGAAATGTGAAAAGTGATCCCCCCCACCCCCGGATCAAGTCCGGGGCAGGCTCTAACCCGGCCATCTCGCCTGCTGCGCAGGCTCTCCCCCGGTAGCGGGGAAGAGGCCATTTCGTTTCACGTTTCACGTTTCACCATTCACGCACGTCAGTGGCGCAACTTGTAGCCGGTCTTGATCAGCCAGAGTGTGAGCAATGATAAGGCGAAAAAACACACTGCGACAATCGCGAGGCTGATCCAGGGCGACACATCGGCGTGCCCGAAGAAGCCGTAGCGGAAGCCGTCGATCATGAAGAAGATCGGATTGAGGTGCGAGAGTTTCTGCCAGAACGGCGGCAGCGAGTGGATCGAATAAAACACGCCGGACAGGAAAGTGAGCGGCAGGATGATGAAGTTCTGGAACGCCGCGAGCTGGTCGACTTTATCCGACTGGATGCCGGCGATGATGCCGAGCGCGCCCATGATGCCGCTGCCGAACAGGGCGAACGTGAGCGCCCACAGCGGATGCGCCAGCGGCAAGTCGACGAACCACACTGCCGCCAGGAACACGCCGCAGCCCACCACCAATCCGCGCGCCGCGGCGGCCAGCAGATAAGCGAGGAAAAACTCGCGGTGCGACAGCGGCGGCAGCAGCACGAAAATGATGTTGCCGGTCATTTTCGACTGCATCAGGCTGGAGGAGCTGTTGGCAAACGCGTTCTGCAGCACCGACATCATGGCCAGCCCGGGGATCAGAAATGCAGAGTAATCGACTCCTGGAAAGACATCGACGCGGCCGCGCAGCGTGTGCGCGAACACCAGCAGGTAGAGCAAGGCAGCCATTACCGGTGCGAGTACGGTCTGCACGTTCACCTTCCAGAAGCGCAGCCATTCCTTGTAGAACAGGGTATAGAAGCCAATCATCGGATGTCGGTGAACGGGTGAACGAGTGAACGGGTGAACGAGTAATCCGCAGCCACGCCAAAGATGCGGTTAACGGTTAATACTCGTTAATGCCAAGGACAACATCACGTCCTCTCGCCCGCAAATCGTCTTCATGCCGCGCGATACCCGTTCACTCGTTCACTATTCACTTGTTCACGCCTTATGCATAATCTGCACAAACACTTCCTCGAGGTCGGGCTGCATCACTTCCATCTCCTGCACCCGCACCTGCGCCGCGCGCAGCTGCGCCATCAGGTTCTCGACTTCGATGTAGTCCTTGAGCGCGAACCGGTAGGCGCCGTCTTCGCGGCGTTCCACGACCAGCGGCTCGAGCGCGTCCGGCAGGCGCCCGGAGGCGATCCTTAATTCGACGTAGCAGCCGGAATGCAGGCGGAGCAGGTTCTGCGTGGTGTCGAGCGCGACGACCTGGCCCTGCTTCAGCATCGCGATACGACCGCACAGCGCCTCGGCTTCTTCCAGGTAATGCGTGGTGAGCACGATGGTATGGCCGTCGCGATTGAGCCGGCGGACGAATTTCCACAGCGCCTGCCGCAGCTCGACGTCGACGCCTGCGGTCGGCTCGTCGAGCACGATTACCGGCGGCTTGTGCACCAGCGCCTGCGCGACCAGCACCCGGCGCTTCATGCCGCCCGACAGCGCGCGCATGTTGGTATCGGCTTTCTCGGTGAGGTCGAGATGGTGCATGACCTCGTCGATCCAGCCGCGATTATCGCGCATGCCGAAATACCCCGACTGGATGGTCAGCGTCTCACGCACCGTGAAGAAGGGATCGAACACCAGCTCCTGCGGCACCACGCCGAGTGCGCGCCGCGCCTCGCGGTACGCCCCGCGCACGTCAAAGCCCATCACGCGCGCGCTGCCATGCGTCGCCAGCGCGAGTCCGGCAAGGATGTGGATCAGCGTCGTCTTGCCGGCGCCGTTGGGCCCGAGCAGCCCGAAAAACTCGCCTTGCTGAATTTCAAGACTGATGCCCGCCAGAGCCTGCAGCTGACCGTAATTCTTGGAAACCTGTTCGACCTGGATTGCGGGAATCATGATGCCCGTAAAGGGTTATGGGTGATGAGTGATGGATGGTGAGTTAACCCATTACCCATTTCCCATTACCCATCACCCGCCTAGCAAATCGGAGACGCCGTAGAGGGCCGCGAGACTCTTGAGATTGGCGGACAGATTGGCGAATTCGACCTTGCGGCCACTGCGCTGCGCCGTGCGGCGCCACTCGAGCAGCAGACTCACGGCCGCCGAGTCCACTTCGGTCACGCCGGCAAGGTCGACGACGATACGGGGTCCCGTAGGCAGCAGGCGCGAGCCCTCGTCGAGCACCGCGACCACGTTGTCCATGGTCAGGGGCCCCTGCAGCGTGCAGCGGTCACCATCGCAGGAAATCATTTCACGGTCGCCTGCGCCTGCTGGACAAGCGCCTTGTTCTTCTCGGCAAGCGCCTTGATGAGACCGTCGATGCCGTTCTTCTGGATTTCGGTGTTAAAGGTGTTGCGGTAATTTTCCACGAGGCTGATGCCTTCGATTTTGACGTTGTAGACTTTCCAGCCCTGGTCCGTTTTCTCCATGCTGTAATCGACGGCGACCGGCTGCCCGCTCGGCTGCTTGATGAGCGATTTGACCACCACGTCGTCATCGCCCGGCGCCAGCTTGAGCGGACGGTACTCGATGATCTGATTCTTGTACTGCGTGAACGCGGCGGTATAAGTACGCACCAGCAGCACGCGGAATTCGCTGGTCAGCGCTTTGCGCTGTCCAGGGTTGGCCTGACTCCAGTTCTTGCCCATCGCGAGCCGGGTCATGGTGGTGAAACTGAAATGCGGCGCGATCTTGGTTTCGATCAGCTCATATACCTTTTTGTGGCTTCCGGCCTGAATGTCCTTGTCGGCACGGATGATTGCCGTCACCTCGTCGGTGACGGCTTTCGCCAGCGCGTCCGGCGCCATCGTCTGCGCACGGGCCGGGATGGCCGCCAGGAAACATACCGAAAGAATCAACAGGAACAATCGGTTGCGCATCATTTTCTCCGTAACAGGTCAGCCGCGCCGGTCATTTCTTGGAGTCGCCTTCAGCCGCCTTGCTGTAAAGGAACTGGCTGATGAGTTTTTCCAGCACCACCGCCGATTGCGTGAGCTTGATCGTTTCGTCCTGGGCGAGCATCTTGTCATCGCCGCCGCCTTCGAGCCCTATATATTGCTCGCCGAGCAGCCCCGAAGTCAGGATCGACGCGGTGGTGTCCTTCGGAAATTTGTAGTTCTTCTCGATTCTCAGCGCCACACGGGCGGTGAACCGGTCGTTATTGAAGGTGATTTCGGCAACGCGACCCACCACTACGCCGGCGCTTTTCACCGGCGCGCGCGGCTTCAGCCCGCCGATATTGTCAAAATTCGCATAGAGCTGGTAGGTATCGGCCACGCTGAAGCCGCTCATGTTTCCCACCTTGAGCGCCAGGACCAGCAACGCGCCGATGCCCGCGCAAACGAAAAGTCCCACCCACAAGTCGAGCATCGAACGTTCCATCAAGCCCCCCGAAACATGAATGAGGTCAATATGAAATCCAGGCCCAGAACAGCGAGCGATGACGTGACCACGGTGCGCGTCGTGGCGCCGGACACGCCTTCCGCCGTCGGCGGCGCGTCGTAACCCTCGAACAGCGCGATCCAGGTCACGGCAACGCCGAACACGAAACTCTTGATCACGCCGTTCAGAATATCCTCGCGGAAATCAACCGCGTTCTGCATCTGCGACCAGAACGAGCCTTCGTCGACGCCGATCAGCACCACCCCGACCAGGTAGCCGCCGAACACACCCATGGCGCTGAACATCGCGGCGAGCAGCGGCATCGAAATGACGCCCGCCCAGAAACGCGGCGCCACCACCCTTGCAATCGGATCCACCGCCATCATTTCCATTGCCGACAATTGTTCCGTCGCCTTCATCAGACCGATCTCCGCGGTCATCGCCGACCCGGCACGGCTCGCAAACAGCAGCGCCGACACCACCGGGCCCAGTTCACGCACCAGCGACAACGCCACCAGCACGCCGAGCGCGGATTCCGAGCCGTAGGTCTGCAAGGTCTGAAAACCCTGCAATCCCAACACCATGCCGACGAAAAGTCCCGACACCAGGATGATGATCAGCGACAGGACGCCGGTGAAGTATAGCTCGCGGATGACGAGGCGCAGGCGGCGGAAGCTGGTCCCGGAATGCAGCAACGTGAGCGTGATGAAGCGCGCCGCGTAACCCAATCGCAGGACGCCCTCAATCGTGACGTGGCCGATCCTGCGCACCGAAATGACCGCGCGTTCAGGCATTATGCGCCTCCAGCTTCAGGTCCTTCGCATAATTCGCGCTCGGATATTGAAACGGCACCGGCCCGTCGGCCTCGCCGTGCATGAACTGGTGGACCAGAGGATCGGTTGCCGCACGCATGTCTCCGGGCGTGCCGTGGGCAACGATCTTGCCGTCCGACACGTAATAGACGTAATCGACGAGTTCCAGCGTTTCCTCCACATCGTGCGTCACCACAATGGAGGTCGCGCCCAGCGCATCGTTGAGCCGCCGGATCAAGTTTCTGATCACGCCGAGCGAAATCGGGTCGAGGCCGGTGAACGGCTCGTCGTACATGATCAGCATGGGATCGAGCGCGATCGCGCGCGCCAATGCCACCCGCCGCGCCATGCCGCCGGACAGCTGGGACGGCATCAGCCGATGCGCGCCGCGCAGGCCGACAGCGTGCAGTTTCATCATCACCAGATCGCGGATAATGCGCTCCGGCAGATGGGTATGCTCGCGCATCTGGAACGCCACGTTGTCGAACACCGACAAGTCGGTGAACAAGGCGCCGAACTGGAACAGCATGCCCATGCGGCGGCGCATCCGGTAGATTCCGTCCTGGTCGAGCTCGTTGACCAGCCGGCCGTCCACCTTGACCTGACCCTGGCCCGGTTTCATCACGCCGCCGATCAGGCGCAGCAACGTGGTCTTGCCCGAACCGCTGATGCCCATGATCGCCACCACTTTGCCGCGCGGGATGGCCATGTTGATCCCGGTCAGGATCGGGCGCCGGTCGTAGGCAAAGTTGACGTCGGTGATTTCGATCAGGTTGTCCGTCGCCACGAGGATTCAGCCACTAAAAAGTGCAAATTTTAAACCAGTTTCAGCAACCCGACCAATTAAGATGCCTGGATGCCGCGCGCCCGCACTGGCATGATATGCCGTTTACGCTCCAGATTCGCTCCCATGCGCTTCGATTTGTTCTACGAGCTGGCGGTCCCCGCCGATTGCGGCCGCAGCGAGGCCGAGGTTTACGCCGATGCGCTGGCCGAGATCGAACTTGCGGACCGGCTGGGCTATCGCTGCGCGTGGCTGGTCGAACACCACTTCATGCGCGGCTACTCGCACTCTTCCAAGCCCGAACTTGTGCTCGCGGCGGCGGCGCAGCGCACGCGCAACATCCGCCTCGGTCATGCGGTGATTCCGCTGCCGCTGCATCACCCGGTGCACGTCGCGGAACGCCTGGCCACCCTTGACATCTTGTCCTGCGGCCGGCTCGAGCTCGGCATCGGGCGCGGGTTTTCGCCGCGCGAATACGCGGTGTTCGGCGTGCCGATGGAAGCAAGCCGCGAACTGGCCGAAGAAAGCCTCGACATCCTGCGCCTGAGCTTCTCGGCGCATCCTGTTACCTACCGCGGCCGGCACTACCGGCTGGATGCGCTCGACATCGTGCCGCGCGCCATCCAGCAACCGCATCCGCCGCTATGGACGGCGGCGGTGAGCCCCGGCACCTACCCGTGGGCGGCCACGCGCGGGCTCGGCGTGCTGTCCGGCCCGTTCAAGCCGTGGTTCATGGTGAAACACGACATCGGCAACTTCCGCGCAGCGTGGCAGGGCCGTGAAGCGCCGCGCATCGGCATGACGCTCGGCGTGCTGTGCCTGAAGGATGGAAAACACGCGCGCGCGCTGGCGCAGCCGGCCTTCACCTGGTTCTACCGCGAACTCTACAAAACGACGCTGCCGGTGCTGGAGCAACTCTACCCGAGCTACGAGCAGATTCATGAGCTCGGGCGCTTTCGCCAGTTGATGAAGCTCGGCATCGACTTCGGCCTCGCCGACACCTTCGGCTTGACCGTCGTCGGCGACCCGGAAGGTTGTGTCGCCAAACTTCAAAAATACGCCGCGGCCGGCGTCACCCATGTGCTGTGCGCGTTCGGCGCAGGTGCGGTCGAAACCAGCATCGTGCGCGAATCGATGGAACTCTTCGCACGGGAAGTGATGCCCGCGTTCGATAGGATTGAGGATTGAGCGGCAGGCTTGATCGCGCATATGTGTTGCCCTCGATCCTCCATCCTCGATCCTCGATCCTGACGCGCCATGCGCGTCTTCGTCACCGGCTCCAGCGCGCATCTCGCGCAGGCGCTATTGCCAAAGCTGTGCGCGAACCCGGATGTCGAACGCGTCACCGGGATCGACCGCCTTCGACCCCGATTCCGCCATCCGAAATTTGCAGTCTCGCAACTCGATATTCGCGATCCCCGGCTTGCCGCGCTGGTTGCCGGTCACGATGCCCTGGTGCATCTCGCTTTTATCGTGCTGCGCGGCCGGATGGACGAACGCGAGATGTTCGACATCAACGTCAACGGCAGCTACAAGGTGTTTCATGCCGCGCGCGAGGCCGGCGCGAAGCGTCTGATCCATATGTCGAGCGCCGCAGTGTATGGCAGCGGCGTGCATGTGAGCGAGGAAACATCATTCGATCCACTGCCGCGGTTCCTCTACGCCCGGCACAAAGCGCACCTGGAGCAGATGCTGGCGATCGAATTTCCCGAATGCGTGCGGCTGCGGCCGCACGTGGTCCTGGGTCCGAACGCTCAGCCGCTGCTCAAACGGCTGCTCAACCAGCCGTGCTATGTGCGGCTGCCCGAGCCCCACCCGCTGCTGCAATGCGTGCACGAGGACGACGTGGCGCAGGCGGTGCTGCTCGCCCTCGCGCGCGATGTGAAGGGGCCATTCAACCTCGCGGTCGAGGACAATTTCAGTTTCCGCGAGGCCATCAGGCGCCGGCACCGCCTGAGCATTCCTCTGCCCCTGTCCACCGCGCGCGCGGGACTTAACATGGCGTGGAAGATGTTCGGGTGGGGCGGCGAACCGGCGTGGATCGAAGGGCTCACCAGGACGCTGCTGCTCGACTGCCGCCGCGCTGCGGTCGAGTTCGGCTGGCGCAGCAGCTACTCGGCTGCCGAAGTGCTGGCGCAGACTTGAAAACCCAAAAGCTGGAACGCAAAGCACGCGAAGGTTCACGAAGGACGCAAAGGAAAAACGAGAATCAAAAAACTGAATCAGCAAGACACCACGGACGGTTGGCATGCCGAATTAAGGAAGCAACGCTTGACGTTCGCGGTGACCCGGACCAGTGAACGCAGGGAGCAGCACTTCCAAAGTGTCGATGTCGGCCACGCCGTTAAAGCGGGCGTTCCTCGTTCCGCCCATACCACGCGTCAGTAAGTGGACCAACCTCAACTGCCTCAATCTCTGGCCGTGAACGTAGCCAATCGCCAACGCCCTCTCGATGTTCTTCCGTCGCTGAGCCACGACCCCAGGCCGTTATGAACCCTTCAGTGCTCCCGCCGAAGGCCAGTCCGTTTCGTTCAATTGCCTCAAGGATAAAGGCATTCCAGAACTTCTCGCTGTCCCTATCCGATAGCCCGCGATGTAACCGAAATGACACCTCAAAACCGAGCTCCTGAAATTCACCGATGCGAAGCTTCTTACGAAGACGACCGCTGCGATGTTTCGGCATCAATTCACGCCTTTAACGCCGGGCTTCACTGGCGGCTGCAGGCCGCCCGGTGGAAGCCATCGTTAGACTCCGCTCAAAGCGATAGGACGAGACGAATTCCATCATCTACCGCGGCCAGCAGTCGGGGTGGAATCCTTCCGACGCGCTGAGTGAGAAACGACTTGTCGACCGTAATAATTTGAGAAACGTTCACGACGGAGGGTTTCGACAGCCCCACCCCCCCTTTGGCTGGGAGCCGGAAATTTCCAGGTGCGTCCGCCAGTCGAAGATTGGACGTGATTACGGCAGCGATGACGGTGCTTATGCGGCTTTCGTTAAAGCTGTTTGCCGAGATGATGAGCAGCGGCCTTCGGAACCCGGGACCAGACCCGGAGGGCTCAGGAAGGGAAGCCCACCAGATCTCCCCGCGACGCATCGCTACTCATCCCGGGCGACGGAGCGTTGCTGCAGCGAGGCGAGTCCGCGGTCAAGGGAGGAGATTTCCTTCGCGGGGCCATAGATTTCGTTAAGGCGGGAGGTGACCAGGTCATCGCGATGTTTCTCAACGAGCGCCGCCAGCGCCTTCGAGTAGAGCTCGCTACGGGAAACGCCAAGCCGCGCAGCTAATTGTTCAGCCGACTGAAAAACGCGATCAGGAATTGAAATTGCTGTTTTCATGGAGTGAGTATAACACTGGTTATACCTTTGTCAATTCCCACCAGCGGGGTCTATTTGGGGGTCGGGGCGGGGGGCATGGTCACCCTTGGCGGAGCAGCCATACCGCTGCGTCAATGCTGGCACAGAGTTAAAACCCAAAAGCTGGAACGCAAAGCACGCGAAGGTTCACGAAGGACGCAAAGGAAAAACGAGAATCAAGAAACCGAATCAGCATGTTAATCATGCCTGATCGATCGGCGCGTTTTGTTCAATGTCATTGGAGTTAGCGCTCTTCGCCTCACGCCTTTCTCCTCTCTTCTCTCGCCTTTCATTCATTTTTCATGTTCTTCCTTCGCGTCCTTCGTTTTTCCTTTGCGCCCTTCGCGTTCCAGCTTTTCAACCTCAGCCCAGCCGAGGGCGAAGCCCGTAGCCTTCGAGCATCCGGAGCGTTGGGGCGAGGCACTGCGCAACGAAGCGCCGGCGCACCGGGTTGCGCGCCGCCGTCCTGCGCCACCACTTGCCGTGCGTGAGACCTGCAAGTTCATAGAAGCGCGGCGGCGGCAGATAGAAGGTATCGACAAACTGCCCGAGCAGCAGGTTCATGACCGGCGTCAGCAAGAGTCTCCGCCACGGCGGGCAGTCTTTCAGCGCGGCTTCCACTCTGCTGCGCGCGGCGGCGATGTGGCGCGCCTCATCGACGATGTGCAGGGTGCAGATCTGCCTGATCGCCGGGTTGAGCGCCGCGGCGTCAGTCCGCACATAGCGGTTGAACTTGTCGGGCACGTCTTCGGCAATCACCGTGGCAAGCCAGAACAGCGCCCCGCTCGCCGGCGCATGGCGCGCGAGCCAGTCGGCAACGCCGGGCGCGCGCCACGCGCCCGGCGCCAATGCGAGCCCGCTCGCCTCGATCGCCTTGAGGAACATGAGGCTATGCCCCGCTTCTTCGCGCAACTCGTGCAGGAAATATTCGTACTCGGCGCGCGGCAGCGTAGCATCGAGCCTGCGCGACACGCGTTGCACGAACACGCTTTCCAGCCACAGGCCGGTATGGATGACGTTGATGAACTCGTACTGCGACATGCGCTGCCTGACATCCACCGCGAGCGTGTCGTATTCGGGCAGACCGTAAAGCGACAGCGCCGGCTCCGGCAGCCAGAAACTCGTCACGTCCAGCCTGGACCAGTCGATCGCCGCGAGCGGATCGCGATACGGGCCGCTGTTGCCGGAGAGCTGCCTGAGCAGCGCGAGGTCTGCGTTCTGCATGACGAAATTATACCGCTTGCCGCTCACCGCTCACCGCTTACCGTTTGTAGCTCACCATTCACTGTTTACCATTCACCCGGTTTGGGATAAGTTACAGCGCATGAGCGACACCGCGCTGCGCTTTGCGAACGTCGGCAAATCATTCGGGAGCGAGCCTGCGCTGGTCGATGTCTCGTTCGAGGTGCGGCGCGGCGAATGCTTCGGGCTGGTCGGCGAAAACGGCGCCGGCAAGACCACGCTGATCAAGTGCATGCTCGATTTTTGCGACGCCGACGGCGGCGGCATCGAGATCTTCGGCGTTTCGCACCGGCTGACCGCAGCACGGGCGCCGCTTGCGTACCTGCCCGAGCGTTTCAACCCGCCGTTCTACCTCACCGGCCGCGACTTCCTGCAATACATGCTCAAGCTGTACCGCACGCGCTACGACGAGGCACAGGTGGCGCGGATGTTCGACGCGCTTGACCTCAATTTCGCGGTGCTGACGAAGCCTGTGCGCACCTATTCCAAGGGCATGACGCAGAAGCTGGGGCTCGCGGCCTGCCTGCTGTCCGGCAAGGACCTCTATGTGCTGGATGAGCCGACCGGCGGTCTCGACCCCAAGGCGCTTGCGTTGTTCAAACGGGAATTGACGCAGTTGCGCGACGCTCGGCACACCGTGTTCTTGACCTCCCATGCTCTCGCCGACGTCGAGGAAATGTGCGACCGGATGGCGATCCTGCACCATGGAAGGCTGAGGTTTGCCGGCGCGCCCGGGGAATTGCGGCGCAGGTTCGGCTCACCCGGCCTGGAACAGGCATTCCTTGCCTGCATCGCGGAACCGGCCGCCGCCGCTTGAGCCGCGGCCTCCGGACCCAAAACACGCTACTGCTCCCCGGCGTTGCGATCTGGCACAATATCCCCACAGCCAATAAGGCGCAGGAGCGCAAACCCGGTGGCAGACCCGTCCAAACCCGAATTGCTGATCGTCGACGACGATCCGTTGATCACCGACACGCTCAACTTCGTGCTGGGCAAGGACTTCTCCGTCTACGTCGCCGATTCGCGCCCGCAAGTAAAGAGCCTGCTGCGGCAGCTCGACCATCCGCCGCAGCTGGCGCTCATCGATCTGGGCCTGCCGCCCACGCCGCACCGCCCCGACGAGGGCTTTCGCCTCATCAGCGAACTGATCGCCTACTCGCCGGGCATCAAGATCGTCGTGCTGTCGGGCCAGAGCGACGAAACCAACGCGCGCCACGCGCGAACCCTCGGCGCGATCGAGTTCGTCGCCAAGCCGTGCGAGCCGGAAACGCTGAAGAAACTGCTCAAACGCGCTTTCGAAATCCGCGATGCCGAGCTCGGGGCCGCGCCCGAAGGCGGGCTCCTGGGCAGAAGCCTGCTCGTCGAGAAGCTGCGCCAGCAGATCGGCCAGTTCGCCAACGCGCCGTTCCCGGTGCTGATCGAAGGCGAATCGGGCAGCGGCAAGGAGCTGGTGGCGAAAGCCCTGCACTTGATGAGCCGCCGCGCAGCGCGGCCGTTCCTGGCGCTGAATTGCGCCGCGATTTCGCCGACGCTGGTCGAGCCCACGTTGTTCGGATACGCCAAAGGCGCGTTCACCGGCGCGACCACCGCGCGCGCCGGCTATTTCGAGGACGCGCACGACTCGACGCTCTTCCTCGACGAGATCGGGGAGCTGCCGCTCGAGTTGCAGGCGAAGCTCTTGCGCGTGCTCGAGAACGGCGAATTCCAGCGTGTCGGCGAAACCCAGAGCCGCGTGTCGAACGCGCGCGTGATCGCCGCCACCAACCGCGACATGCGCGCCGAAATCCGGGCCGGGCGTTTCCGCGCCGACCTCTACCACCGGCTTTCGGTATTCACGGTCAACGTGCCGGCGCTGCGCGACCTGGGCGACGACAAGTGCATGCTGCTCGACCATTATCGCGAGTTCTACGCGCGGCAGGCCGGGGCGGAGCCGTTCGAGTTCGACCGCAACGCGATGGACCTGTGGCTCGACTACAGCTTCCCCGGCAACGTGCGCGAATTGAGAAACATCGTGATCCGGCTCACCACGAAGTATGCCGGTCAAAAGGTCAACGCCGAGCAGCTGCAGTCCGAACTCGACATGGAGAGCATGGACATCGATCTGCCGGGGCTGCCGACGGGACAGGACTTCAAATCGCTGCTGGACGCCGCCAGGCGCCATCTGCAGGTGCAGAAGAACTTCAATCTCGACTTCACCATGCGGCAGTGGGAACGCGGCTACGTCGAGGCGGCGCTGGCGATCACCCAGGGCAACCTCACCCAGGCGGCGAAGCTCCTCGGCATCCACCGCACGACGCTCTACAGCAGAATGCAGAACTATGCGAACCAGGGCGAGTCCGACCCGGCTGCGTCCTCATCGGCAAAATGATGTCCACCGCCCGCTGATCAACCGCGCCCGCCGACGGAACCGATCTCATAAATGTATTACAGCCATTTCGGGTTGAACCAGGCGCCGTTCAAGATCACGCCGAACACCGAATTCTTCTTCAGCGGCGGCAACCGCGGGCCGATACTGGAGGCGTTGATCTACACGATCACCCACGGCGAGGGCATCGTCAAGGTGACCGGCGAAGTGGGCAGCGGCAAGACCATGCTGTGCACCATGCTGCAGACGCGCCTGCCCCAGCATATCGAAACCGTCTACCTCGCCCATCCCAACGTCTCGCCCGAGGAAATTCTGCACGCGATCGCCTTCGAGCTGCAGCTTGGGCCAGCCCGCGGCGCGGCGCGGCTCGAGGTGATGCACTTGCTGCAGGACTATCTGCTCAAGCGTCACGCCGAAGGCAAGCGCGTGGTGGTGTTCGTCGAGGAGTCGCAGAGCATGCCGCTCGCGACCCTCGAGGAGATCCGGCTGCTGTCCAACCTCGAGACGCGCAACGACAAGCTGCTGCAGATCGTGCTGTTCGGCCAGCCCGAGCTCGATGACAATTTGCGCCGGCCCAACATCCGCCAACTGAGGGAGCGCATTGCCCACAGCTTCCGGCTCGAACCGCTCCATGCCGGGGAAATCCACGAATACGTGATGTTCCGCCTGCGCGCGGCCGGCTACCGCGGGCCGGACCTGTTCTCCGACGCAGTCATCAAGTACATCGCGCGCGCTTCGGCTGGGCTCACGCGCCGCGTCAACCTGATCGCCGACAAGGCCTTGCTCGCGGCGTTTTCGGAGAACACCCATACCATCAAGTTGAAGCACGTCGAGGCGGCGGTGCGCGATAGCGAATTCAGCCAGCACCAAGCGCTGCGGGTAAAGCCGCAACTTGCATGGGGAGCGGCACTGGTGCTCGCGGGCGCAGCGATCGGCGTTGTCGTCTATGCGCTGATTCTGCACGGCGGCGGCAATGACAGCCCGGCTGCTGCTGGAGCCAAGACGGCCCCGCTGCTGCTGGAGCCAAGACGGCCCCCGTTGCGCCTGACCAGCCAGCCGCGGCCGCCCGGCCTGCCACCGTTCCAGCCGTCGCCAAGGCGTCCCCTGCTGCCGGCACTGCAGTGAGTAATGCCGAGACGAACAAGAAAAAACCTGTAATATCCGCCAAAGCTTCAGCGAGTGCGGTCGCGAACCCGTCCCAGGGCGCCAAGGCGGGCATGCCTGCGTCAACGCCGACTGCCGTTGCTGCCACGCCCGCGCCAAGCGCGGTTCCGATGGGGAAACTCCCGCCCCGGCCGCCGGGTAACGAGCCGGGATTGGTGGAACAACGCCTTGCCGCCACCCAGGAATGGCTGGCCAACGCCGCCCAAACCACATACAGTATTCAACTGATGGGCATCGATAATGAAGAACAGCTGAAGAACCATCTCGACGACATTGCGAAATTCGTTGAAGTGAACAGGGTTTTTTTGTATCGTACCATTGCCAACCGCAAGGCGTCGCTCACGCTCTTGTACGGCAGTTTCAGCGACCGCCGCGCAGCGCAGGATGCGCTCGAGAAATTGTCTCCGTCGCTGAAGGCGAATCGACCGATTCTGCGCACCGTGCGAGGGATACGCACGGAACTCGAGCGGCACCGGAGTTCTTGAGCGACACGCCGCGGCAGAAAGTCTTGCTGAATCGCGCACATCGGCGGTTGAGCGGGGGAGAAGCGAGATGATGCAAGCAGAGTCTGCGCCCGGTTGTGCGCCGGTCAGCACGGCATCGCCAGCGTTGGGCGACGCGAGCCCCGCTGCCGTTGAGCTTGGCAAGAATTCCGGGCTGGCCTGCGGTTTGATGCTGTCGCTGATGCTGGCGAGCTGCGCCGACATCCGTCCCTATGTCCCGCCTTCGGAAGGCCATATCGCTGCACCGCAGGTCAAGCCCGAACCGGAAAAGGCGATCCCGCCGCTGGCGCGGGTGAGCACGTTCGTGCCTCCGCCGCGGCCGGCGGTCAAGCCGCAGACCTACAGCGTCGTCGTCAATGAAGTGCCGGTGAAGGAATTGCTGCTGGCGCTCGGCCGCGACACCAAGCAGAACATCGACATCCATTCCGGTCTGCAAGGGCTGGTGAGCCTCAACGCGATCAACGAGACGCTGCCGGCGATCCTCGACCGTATCGCGAAGCAGGTCGACATGCGTTACCGCGTCGAGGGTGGCACCATCATCGTTTCGCCTGACACGCCGTACATGAGGACCTACCGCATCAACTACGTGAACATGACGCGCGATACCACTTCGACCATCGGCGTTTCGGGCGAGATCACCGCATCTGCGCCCGGGACAGGGGCTTCAGGCGGCGCGGCAGGTACGGCTCCCAGCGGCGCGACCAGCGGTTCCAGCATTGTGGTGCGCACGGTGTCCAAGAACGACTTCTGGGATGCGCTGCGCGAAAACATCCGCGCCATCCTCGCCTCCACCCGCGCACGCAGCCTGAGCGCGGAAGACAAGGCCGTGGCAGCCGAGGAGCGCAGGACGGCGCGCGAGCAAGCGCTCAAGCAGGCCGAGGCGGTGGCGCGGGCCGGGCAGGGAGCAACCACATTGTTCAACACCGCCTTCCGCGGCCAGAGCCAGCAACAAGCGGGGGACGTGCGCGACGATATCATCATCAATGCGGTGAGCGGGACCGTCAGCGTGCTGGGCACCGAAAAGCAGCACCAGATCATCCAGCAGCATATCGACAGCATCACCGCCTCGGTTCAACGCCAGGTGCTGATCGAGGCGACCATCGTCGAGGTCACATTATCGGAAGGATACCAGG
Organism: Betaproteobacteria bacterium RIFCSPLOWO2_12_FULL_62_58; assembly: GCA_001772005.1. Classification (GTDB taxonomy): domain Bacteria; phylum Pseudomonadota; class Gammaproteobacteria; order Burkholderiales; family SG8-41; genus DSOT01. The sequence goes on from MERI01000093.1 coordinate 31,289, forward strand.
GCGGCATCGACTGGAGCCGGCTCGCGGTAGGCGGGGGCATTACGTTTGCGCAGGCACTGCTCGGCGGCTTCGGCGCGGCGGCCGTGGCAGCCGGCGCGACCGCCGGCAACGCCATCGCTATCGGCTATCAGAATCCGAGCTCGAGCGTCGGCAACATCAGCGTAACCATCAAGCTGCTGCAGGAGTTCGGCAACGTGAAAGTGTTGTCGAGTCCGAAGCTGATGGCGCTCAACAACCAGACGGCGCTGCTCAAGGTCGTCGACAACGTGGTCTACTTCGAAATCCAGGCGCAGACTACCCAGAGTCAGACAACGGCGCTTACGACCTTCAACACTACGCCCAAGACTGTGTCGGTCGGTGTGGTGATGGGTGTGACACCGCAGATTAACGACGATGGCCGCGTTCTGCTCACCGTGCGGCCGACGATTTCACGCGTGGTGAGATTCGTCAATGACCCCAACCCGACGCTGGCCAATCCCTGCGGCTCGGACAAACCGTGCCCGGAAAGGGCCGTGGCCAGCCCGGTGCCCGAAGTGCAGACGCGCGAAATGGAATCAGTGCTGCAGGTCGGCAGCGGGCAGACCGTGATTCTCGGCGGACTGATGCAGGATGAGATCGCCCGAAGCCGCGAGCAATTGCCGGGCGCAGATCGGGCCGGCGTCGCGGGTGAAGCGCTGCGGTTCCGCAACGAGCGTGTCGCCAAAACCGAACTGGTGATCTTCCTGCGCCCCACCGTCATCGCCAACCCCTCGCTGGAAAGCGATGAACTGAAATTCTTCCAGCGCTTCCTGCCGCAATCTGAGAAGCCACCTGTCGAGAACACCGGCGCTGCGCCATGAGCCTGTTGATGAAGGCCTTGGAAAAGGCCGCCAAGGACCGGGGCGAGGTACAGACCGAGCACGCGGCGACTGCCGCCTCGACTCGGCCCAAGCCCGAACTATCGCTTGCGCTCGAGCTGCTGGCGGCGGACACGCCTTCTCCGCAGATGAAAGAGGAAGCCCCGCCCAAGCCGGGCCCCGGGCAACGTACGTCGGCCGCGGCGCCGTCACGCGAACAGGCGCGGGCTGCAAGCGTGATGCAAGCCGGGGGCCGGCCGGCTGGCGGCCTCGGCATCTATGTGCGCACCCATCCTCTGGTCGTCTTTGGCACGTTCGCCGCGCTGTTTGCGATCGGCTTCGGCACCTACGTCTACCTGCAGATCGTCCACCCCGCCGTGTTTATCCGTCAGACCCCGGCACCCAAACCACCGCTACCGCTCAGTCAGGCGCCGCCTCCGAGTCCCGTCGCGCCGCAACCGATCGCGACAGCTCCGCTGCTGCAGTCGACTGTGCCGGAAGCACCGCCGCAGCCGCCCGTGCGCGCCGCCGCACCCGCACAGCAACCCGAACCGCCCGCGGCGTCGGTGTCGCAGAAGCCCGAACCCGGCTCGTCGCGAAACACCGTTGTCGTGAGCCGCGGCAACGCCGCGCCGCCGACCGTCAACCCGCTGCTTACCGAAGCGTATACCGCGCTTCAGGCCGGCCGCCTGGACACCGCGCAGCGCTTATATGCCCAACTCGTACGCGCCGAACCGAAAAGCATCGACGCCTTGCTGGGTCTCGCCGCCATCTCGCTGCAGGAAGGGAAGACAGAGGATACCGCTCGATATTATCTGCAGATCCTCGAGCTCGACCCGCGGCACGCGCTTGCGCAATCAGGCCTGATCGGGCTCATGGGCCGGGCCGATCCACTCGCCGCGGAATCGCGCCTCAAGCAGCTGATCGCGCGCGAGCCCTCCGCGTTCCTGTATTTCACGCTCGGCAATCTGTACGCCGACCAGTCGCTGTGGGCCCCGGCCCAGCAGGCCTATTTCCAGGCCCATCACCTCGAGCCGAACAACCCGGACTATGCCTATAACCTCGCCGTGGGCCTCGAACACTTGAGCCAGTCCCGTCTCGCGCTCGGCTTTTACCGCCGGGCCGTGCAACTTGCCACCGCCCGCGGCCACGCCAACTTCAACCCTGCCCAGGCCCAGGAGCGCATCGGCAAACTCGCCACGCAGGTAGAATAGTCGGCCAGGAAAGCTCCCATGGCCGAACAGCGAAAAAAATTCCGGCTCGGCGATCTGCTCGTGCAGCAGGGACTGATCTCCACCGATCAGCTCGCGATCGCGCTCGCCGAGCAACGCAACAACAATATCCCGATCGGGCGCCTGCTGGTGCGGCTCGGTTTCGTTACGGAAACCGCGATCCGCGACATCATGTCGCGCACCATTGGCCAGGAGTCGATCGATCTGACCCAGGTCGTCGCCGATTCCGAAGCATTGAAAATGGTGCCGCAGGAATTCGCGCGTCGCAACCGCCTGCTGCCGATCGCCTACGACCCCATGGAGCAGGTGCTGACGATCGCCACCGCGGAGATTTTCAACGTGGTGGCGATGGACCAGCTGCGCGCGATGCTCGGCGGGCAGATCGAGGTCAAGCCCCAGTTCGCGAGCGAGGACCAGCTCGAAACCTTTATCGACCAGTTCTACGGCTTCGAGCTGTCGGTCGACGGCATCCTGCACGAGATCGAGACCGGGGAAATCGATTACGAGAGCGTGCAGGCCGGCGGCGACGAATACACGCAGCCGATGGTGCGGCTGGTCAACGCGTTGCTGGTCGACGCGGTCAAGCGCGGCGCCTCCGACATCCACTTCGAGCCCGAGTACGCGTTCCTGCGCATCCGCTTCCGCATCGACGGGGTCCTGGAAACGGTGAGGAGCCTGCACAAGACCTACATGCCGGGCATCACGGTGCGGCTTAAAGTGGTGAGCGACATGAACATCGCCGAAACGCGCGCGCCACAGGACGGGCGGCTGTCGCTGACGTTGAGCGGCCGGCAGATCGATTTCCGGGTTTCGACCCAACCCACGATCTACGGCGAGAACATCGTGTTGCGCATACTCGATCGCGAAAAATCGATCATCAGCCTCGATCGCATGAACCTGGCCGCGGAAACGCTCGCGAAACTCAACCTCATGCTGGCGCGCCCCGAAGGCATCCTGATCGTGACCGGCCCCACCGGCAGCGGCAAGACCACCACGCTCTACTCGCTGCTGGCGCAGGTCAACGACGAAACGGTCAACATCATGACGCTCGAAGATCCCGTCGAGTATCCGTTGACGCTGATGCGGCAGACTTCGGTCAATGAAGTCGCGCGCATGGACTTCGCCAACGGCATCCGCTCCATCATGCGCCAGGACCCGGACATCATCCTGGTCGGAGAAGTACGCGACAAGGAAACCGCGGAAATGGCGTTTCGCGCGGCAATGACCGGCCACCAGGTGTTCACCACGCTGCACACCAACTCCGCGCTCGGCGCCTTCCCGCGGCTTCTGGACATCGGCATCCAGCCCGACATCATGGCCGGCAACATCATCGGCGTCATCGCCCAGCGCCTGGTGCGCGTGCTCTGCCCGCACTGCAAGGAGGCCTACGCGCCGTCCGCGGAGGAACGTCTGCTGCTCGGGCGTGCCGCGGAATCGGTGTCGTATCTGTACCGGCCGGTCGGCTGCAAACAGTGCGAGAACAAGGGATACAGGGGCCGCGCCGCGATCATGGAACTGCTGGTGATGGACAGCGACCTCGACGAATTGGTGGCCCGCCGCGCGACGGTCAAGGACTTGCGCGCTGCGGCGATGGCGAGAAACTTCCGCCCACTGGCGAACGAAGGGCTCCAACGCGTTGTCGATGGCACCACCAGCCTCGCCGAAGTCTCGCGCGCGGTGGACCTCACCGGACGGTATGGTTAACGCGAAATGATGAACGATGAATGATGAGTGCAGAATGAAAATCCTGCCGTTTACCATTCACCGTTCCGCATTCATCATTCCGCATTGATTTCGACGCTGTGGCAACCTTTCAGTACAAAGCCGTAGACAAAGCGGGGCGTCCGGCGCGTGGTGCGGTGGACGCCGCCAACGAAGGCGATCTTGAGTTGCGTCTGCGGCGCATGGGACTCGACCTCATCACCTACAAGCAGGTCGACGAGAAAAACTCCTCCTTCGCCGCCGGCGGCAAGATCACGCGCCAGGACCTGATCAACTTCTGTTTCGACATGGAACAGATGAATCGATCGGGCATCCCGCTGATCGACGGCCTGCGCGACCTGCGCGACACGGTCGACAGCCCGCGCTTTCGCGAAGTGCTCACGGTAATGACCGAAGATATGGAGGGCGGCAAGGTCATGTCCCAGTGCCTGGCGGCCCATCCGGAAGTGTTCGACAACGTGTTCGTGAGCCTCGTCAAGGCCGGGGAGCAAACCGGCCGCATGGCCGAAGTGTTCGAAAACCTCGTTTCCTCGCTCAAGTGGCAGGACGAGCTTGTCTCGCAGACCAAGCGGTTGCTGATCTACCCCGCGATGGTGCTGGTCGTCGTCATCGCCGTCGTCGTGTTTTTGCTGGTGTTTCTGGTGCCGCAGGTGGTCAGCTTGCTCAAGACCATGGGCATTGCGCTGCCGGTTCAGACCAAGGTGCTGATCTTTGCCTCGAACGTCGTAATCGCTTACTGGCCGATCGTTTTCGGCGCCCCGGCGCTGGCGGCAATCGTTCTAGTATTCGTGGTCAGGCGCAATCCCGCGGTCGCCTACCTGTGGGACTACACCAAACTGCACCTTCCCCTCACCGGGCCCATCCTGCAGAAGATCATTCTGGCGCGCTTTGCAAATTTCTTCGCACTGATGTACCAGTCCGGCATCACGGTGCTGGACGCGATCAGGACCGGCGAGGAAATCGTCGGCAATCGCGTGTTGGCCGACGGCCTCATGCGCGCCGGTCAGCAGATCTCGGCGGGCGAGAGCCTCACCGAAGCATTCCGGAACCTCGGCCTGTTCCCGCCGCTGGTGATCCGCATGCTGCACGTGGGCGAGAACACCGGCGCGCTCGACACCGCGCTGAATAACATCAATTACTTCTACACCCGCGACGTGCGCGAATCCGTGGACAAGGCACTGAAGCTGCTTGAACCGAGCCTGACGCTCGGCCTGGGCATGGTGCTGGCGCTGATCATGTGGTCGGTGCTGTCACCGGTGTATGATATTTTGGGCAAGTTGAAGTTCTAGTGAAAGGTGAAACGAGATGAGACCCCTGCCGCGAGGTTGCGCCGCGCCGAACGTTTCACTTTTCACTTTTCACTTTTCACCGAAGCAGCATGGCTGACAAACTCCTGATCTGCGTCTCAGCCCAACAGGCGACGGCGGCGCACTGGCGCGGCCGCAGGCTCGCTGATTGCCGGGTATTCAACAACGATGACGCCGGACTCGAGGCATTCGGGGAATTCCTGGCGCCGTTTTCCGGCGTGCCGGCGTACATCATGGTCGATGCGGTCGAGGAGGACTATCGCTTCGAGACCCTGCCGCACGCCTTCGGTTCCGAACGCAGCGAAATGGTCCGCCGCAAGCTCAAGCAACATTACCGAAACGGCCCGTACAACACCGCCTGGCTGCTGGGCCGCAACCGTGGCCGGCGGCGTGATGATCGATATCTGTTCTCGGCGCTGACCAACCCCGACCTTGTCGGCGGATGGCTGCAGGCGATTGCCGCGCAGGGGCTTCCGGTCGCCGGCATTTTCCTGCTGCCGATGGTGAGCACCGCCCTCCTCGACGCACTGGGGTTGAGGGCGGCCAATCTGCTCCTCGTCTCGCAGCACAGCGGGGGATTGCGGCTCACCTTCTTTCGCGACCGCCAGTTCCGCCTCAGCCGTCTGACACGCGCCGACAGCGGCAAAGGCGGCAACCATGCCCGCTTCATCACCGACGAAATTTCGAACACCCGCATCTACCTGCATGCTCTGCGCGCGGCCAGACTCGACGAGCACCTCACCGTGCTCCTGCTTGACCGCAACGACGAGTTGATCGAGGCCGCGCAGAACATCGCGCGTGACAATCCAAGCCTGGAATGCGTGCGCATGGGCCGCCGGGACCTTGCTTCCCAGCTCAACATCGCGGAACCGCTGCTCGGCCTCGCTTCCGATGTGATTTATCTGCAACTCCTCGGACTCAAGGCACCCGCGAGCAACCTCGCGTCCGCCAATGTCACGGTGGGATTCCGCCGCCATCAGGTACGGCGCGCGATCTACGCCGCGGCCGGAGCGGTGGCGCTCGTCGCCGCCGGCTGGAGCGGAATCAACGTATGGCAGACGGTCGACGCGCATGCGCAGCGGGCGGAATCAGCGCGGCAGACCGCCCTGCTGCAAGCGCAGTATCGGGAAGCGACCCGTCAATTTCCGGCGGCGCCGACCTCGGCCGATAATCTGAAAAAGGCAGTGGAGGTCGCGCACAAGTTGAGGAAGAGCGTGCGCGCGCCTGAAATGCTGATGGGCATCGTCAGCAAAGCGCTGGAAACGAGTCCCGACATCGTGATCAGGGAATTCGCCTGGAAATACGGTCTTTCCGAGATCGGGACCGGCGGTTCCGGAATCGGCGCGGCGCCCAGCGCTGCCCCCGCCCCCGGCGGCGTTGCCCCGACGCGCAAACAGAGCGGGCTGGTCGAAGGCGAAATCAGGCCGTTCCGCGGCGACTACCGCGCGGCGATTGAAACGATCAATGCGTTTGCCAACCGGCTCGCTGCCGATCCGGCGGTCGCGGAAGTGCGCGTCATGAAGCTGCCGCTCAATATCAATCCGACGTTGGCGCTGTCGGGCAACACGCTCGACAGCCGCGAACCATCGGGCAGCGCGGATTTCAGGCTGCTGCTGGTGCTGAAGCCGAACGTATGAACCCGACCGATCTAAAGGCGTTGCAGACCCCGCTTCTGGTGCTGCTTGCGGCAGCGCTCGCAGCTACTGGCGCGGTTTATTACACGGACATCCTGCTCAAGCAAGCCCAGCAGCAACTCACGCAACAGGAGACGCAGTTAAGGGAAGCCCGCACCCGGCTGTATAGATCAGGGGAAGAAAGGGAAGTCATCGTCCGCTATCTCGGGAGCTACCAGCAACTGCAGCGCATCGGCTTCGTCGGCGATGAGCAGCGCATCAACTGGCTCGACGGCCTGCGGCTTACCAATCAGCAGGCCGACCTGTTCGGGGCCGACTATCAGATCAGCGCGCAGCGTCCTTACCCGTATGCGAGCGAACTAAACCCTGGACAGCTCGCACTCAATCAGTCGGTGATGAAGCTGCGCTTCCGCCTCCTGCATGAAGAGGATCTGATGCGGTTTTTCAACACGCTCGCACGCGCAGGCGCGGGGCTGTTTTCGATCGACACGTGCAGCCTGAAGCGCATCGACGCGAGCGGGGTGATCCGCAATCAGCCGAACCTCGCCGCCGACTGCGAGCTTTCGTGGATCACCGCCAAGCCCGTGGGCGCGGAGACGAAGCCATGACACGCGCCCTGCTCGCACTCGCGCTCGCGTTGGCGGCCGGCGGGGTGCCCGCCGCCGAGCCGCTCGGGCGCCTTTTTTTCACGCCAGTCCAGCGCGCCCAGCTTGACGCCGCTCGCAGCCAGAAAAGCCGCGGTACGCTCGCGTTGGAACAGGAAGAAGCGGCACCGGTGCCGGAAGTGGTCACCTATGGCGGGATCGTTCGCCGCAACGACGGCAAAACGACGGTGTGGATCAACAATCGCGCCGTAAATGATGGGAAGCCTGCCGACAGGCTGCCGGTCGCGAGCCGCGTACGCCCCGACGGCAGCATCAATCTTGAAGTGCCGCAGACCAATCGCAGCGTCAATCTGAAAGTCGGTCAGAGCGTTGAGATCGTGTCGGGTACCATCGAGGAACCTTACGCGCGCAGCCACGTCGCCGCCAAGCCCGTGCCCAAGACAGCGGCAAGCCGCGACAATAGTGCAGCAGCGAAACCCGAAGGCGCATCGCAGCCCCCGCCGGGCACGCGCAAGGACCCGGACGAAAATGACCAGGACCGCCGCTAGGCGACTCTCAGGCGACCGCGACGCGGTGGTGCATAAAGCAGCGTTTTCCGCGCCTCAACGCGGTCAAGCGCTCATCATCGTGCTCGTGCTGCTCGCCGTGGGAGCGACCGCGCTCATTTTCACGCTCGCAACGCCAGCGACGACGACAATAGAAAACGACAAAAAAACAGCTGCGGCGCTGGCGCAGGGGAGGGATGCGTTGATTGGGTACGCCGCAGCAGATAATCGCCCGGGTTCACTTCCTTGCCCCGATATCAACAATAACGGGAGTGCGGAGTCGCCTATCCCGACAGATTGCCCAGGCTATGTTGCGGGCAGTAGTGTCTATGTCGGACGACTGCCTTGGCGCACGCTGCGGCTGCCAGACCTACGCGACGGGAGCGGCGAACGATTGTGGTATGCGGTGTCGCGCGAGTTTGCGAGAAATTCCTCTTCCTGCGGATCCTGTCCTTTGAATAGCGACACTTCCGGACTGTTGACAGTCAGCGGTAGTGCTAGCGGAATCATCGCCATTGTATTTTCGGCCGGTGCTGTGGTTAACGCCCAAGTCAGAGGTACGGTCAATGAAAATACCGCTGCAAATTATCTTGAAGGCGGCAACGAAAACGGCGCCACGACTTCCATTTTTTTTGCGAGTTCCACTTCTTCTTTCAACGATAAGCTTCTCACGATTACCAGCGACGATCTTTTTTCGGTGGTTACTATGCGCGTAGCGCGCGAAGTGCGCGCCGCTCTGAATCAGTACTACGCAAGGACCGGCGTCTTCCCGAGCGCCAACCAGTACTCGGATAACACTTACAAATGCCATCCCACCACTTACGATGGGCGGATTCCGCTCAACATCACCGTCGGCTGCGCGGTGCCTCCAGCCAACTTTGCCGATTGGGCACTCGGTGAGCTGCCCCCGTGGTTCGTGTCCAACAACTGGAACCTCGTGGTGCACTACGCGGTTTCAAGCTGGTGCGCCAGCACAAATGCCTCGGACATTTCCCAGTGCAGCTCGGCCGGCGGCCTGACGGTCACGGGAGTAACCACGAAGGGGCGGGCGCTCATCATCGCCACTGGCCGCCGCCTCGGCGCTCAAGTTCGCCCCTGCTCTTCCGCGTCAAACTGCCTCGAAGACGTGGAAAATGCGAACGGCGACACACTCTTCGTGCCGCCTGTACGCTCGGCCTTGAACAACGATCGACTGCTCCTCGTCGCTGAAGCGCCATGAAGAACGCGCACGGATTTACTCTGATAGAAATGGCGGTCGCCCTCGTGGTGATCGCGTTGTTGCTCGGCAGCATCCTGGTGCCGCTCGCCACGCAGGTCGAGCAGCGCCAGATTTCAGACACCAAGAAGCACCTCGAAGAAATTAAAGAAGCATTGATCGGGTTCGCGATAGCCAACGGCCGGCTGCTATGTCCGGCTTCAGCAACCAGCAATGGCGCAGAGAGCTTCGTTGGCGTTGTCGGGGCTAGTGCCTGCACGACATACAACGGCTTCGTTCCGGCGGCAACGCTGGGAATTTCACCAGTTGATGATCAAGGCTTTGCCATTGATCCATGGGGCAATCGCATCCGCTACTCTGTGACTAATTGGGTACCGAGCACACCGCCATCCTGCGCCCCGTCTACGCCGCCATTTACCACAACGGGCGGCATGAGTACTAATTGGTCGTGCCCATTAGCGCCGAACTTGAACGTGTGCTCTACCGCAACCGGTATCAGCGGTTCGATTTGCGCCGCCGGAACCGCGCTGACTACCGGTGCACCGGTAGTCATTTACTCCACGGGAAAGAACGGGGGGTATGGAGGAACTGGTCTGGACGAGGCAGCTAATCCCAATCCGAATAGCACGGACAACGATCGAGCATTCGTCAGCCATGTACCCACGCCTTCCACTGCTCCAAACGGCGAGTTCGACGACATCATGACTTGGTTGTCGCCGAACATTCTGTACAACCGCATGGTCGCGGCAGGAAAGCTGCCCTGACAGGCACGTGAGAACGTCAGAGCGGGAGAGCGACAAAATCCGCGAGAGCGTGAAAGCGACAAAATCCGTGAGGGCGTGAGAGCGTGAGCGCGAGAATTGGAAATCCCCCTCCCGATCTCCCGACTTCACGACCTCCCGGCTTTTCGACCTCCCGATCTCCCGCTCTTACGATCTCCCGGCTTCTACGGCCCTTCTCCCTCCCGCGTCAGCACGAAACAAACCCTGCCGGGCTCGTTGGCGGCGATTGCGAGGCGATAGCCGAGCTCGCCCGCCTGCTTCGCGGCGTGGTAAAGACCGACCCCAAGGCCGGTCCGTGAACCGACCGGCGCCGCCAATACTTGCGCCGCAACGCTCTTCGGTATCGCCGCGCCGTTGTCACATACCGTGAGCGTGCCGCCACGCGCCGGCGAAAACGTCACCTGCACCTGCACCCCGTTGCCGTCCGCCTTCTTGACGAGCGCGTTCTCGATCAGGTTGTCGGCGACGCTGTCGAACAGTTCCGACGGGATCTTGACGTTCCTGGCCGGGCCATCGACGGTGAACTGGATGTTGCGGCCGTTGAAGCGCTGAATCAGCCCCTCCCACCAGATCCCCGCGTCGACATCGCTCAAATCGACCTGCTGCGGCGCCTTCAGCTTGTCGAGCGTGGTGTTGAGCCGTTGGGTGATCTGCGGCAGCTGCCGCTGCACCAGCGCCTGCAATGCGGCGGCCTGCTCTGCGGTGCTGGTCTCGGCCGCAGCGCACAGCGAGCGCAGCGACTGCAGCATATTTTTCACGTCGTGCGTGAGCCGCGCGCCGGTTTCGTAGATCGCCTGCGTATAGGCGTTCTGGCGCTGGATCTGTTCGCGCCGCTTGGCCTCGTAGAAATGCCCGACCATCTGCGTGAGCAGCTTCAGATGGAGCAGCACGGCGGGAGAGAGCGGCCAGCGCGTGAAGATCTTCAACTGCAGATCCTGGATGGAAAATTCGGCGCAGTGTTGCGACCGCGTGCCGAATTCACCCTGTCCGAGCCGCGCCGCCCACGCCACACCCGAGACCCACGGCAGTTCGAGCATGTGCTGCAAGGCCAGCGCAAGAAAGCGTTGCGGCTGGTATTCCTGCTCCGCGAGGTCCGCGAGCTGTTGCACCCAGCGCTCGAACGGCAGGCCCAGGCTCATCAGGTAGCGCGACAGCATGTGCCCGAGACCGGAGAAGCCGCTGTGCGGGTTCCACAGCCAGGACAACGCAACCAGCAGCAAGGCGATCACGAACAGCGCCTGCGCCAGCGCCACCGGATAATCGCCATGGCTGACCTGTTTCACGACGAAGCTGCCGAGCACCAGTGCCACCACCAGCAGAAACAGCAGCATGCTGTAGAAGAGATCGACCGCGAGCGGCGACGGCGAGCGCCGCGTCTCGAAGCGCATCAACACGATGGCGAGCGGGATAACAGGCAAGCCGTAGCGGACCAGCATGGTCTGCGCAGCGCCGAGGACCAGATCGGTGAAGAGTTGCGGCACCACCCACATGAGCATCATGGATAGCAGATAGAACGCCGCCAGGACCGATGCCAGCCGCTGGCGCCGGTCGGTGATGCCCGGCACCGAGCCGCCGATCAGTCCGAACAGCACGGCGATCCACACCGCCATCAGCCACCAGTTGTTCCACGCCGCGAGCAGGATACCTACGATCACCACCAGAATGGCGTTGCGGGGCTCGACCTCGCGCTCGCCGCGCCACACCGGCTGCCACAACAGGAACAAGCCGAAATGCGCCAGCAGGAAGGCGCGCGGCCACCATTCGCTGATGTCCCAGGCGAGCGCGGCGTGCAGCGCAAGCAGCATCAGCCCCATCGACCACTGCGGGCGAGCCGCGCTGAAGCGTTGCTGGAGGCTGACTGCCGAAGCGTTCATCCCACCCCTGTATCGCTCGGTGCGCCGGCGGCACACCAACTTTCGCTATACTCTGGACCCATCGTGGCCCGATCTTTCATGAACCAGAGAATCACGACCATCGCCCGCTACACCCTGCTCGAGGCCATGCGCACGCGGCTGCCGGGACTGGCGGTAGCTGCGATCGTGCTGCTCGTCGCCGCGAGCTTCTTCGTGCAGCAGATCGCCATCACCGAGAGCGCCCGCATGCAGGCCGGAACTTATGGGGCGGGCATGCGGCTCGCCTGCGTTTTCATCGCGGGATTGCATGTGCTCGCGAGCATCATCCGCGAATTCAACGACAAGGGTCTCGACGTCGCGCTCGCGCTCGATGTGCCGCGCGGCCATTATATCCTCGGCAAGCTGGCTGGTTTTCTCGTAATCGGCGCGCTCCTCGCCGCGGCGGTCAGCCTGCCGCTCGCTTTTTTGGCAACGCCGGAAGCCGCGCTGCAGTGGGGCCTGTCGCTCGCGCTGGAACTCGGCATCGTCATCGCGCTCGCCCTGTTCTGTATCGTCACCTTCAACCAGCTGATGCCGGCCGCGGGCTTCGTGCTGGCATTTTACCTGCTTGCACGCACACTGACGGCGATTCGCCTGATGGGCGCCCACCCGCTCACTGGCGCCGACGCTCCCTCGCACCAGATCATCCAGCTGCTCGTCGAGGGCCTGGCGCTGGTGATGCCGGCGCTGGACCATTGGACCCGGACCGCCTGGCTGGTCAACCAGCATGCCCCATGGCCCGATATCGGCGGGCTGGCCGGTCAAAGCGCGTTATACATCGCGCTGCTGGCGGCGGCGGCAATGTTCGACTTCTACCGCAAAAATTTTTAAGGGCCTCTCTCAAGAATTTTAAAGTGAAATTGGAATGAAACGCAGCGAAGAACGCACGGTCAGCCAGGTGCCTCGGCCGGTGCTCGGCCTGCTCGTCATCGCGTTTTGCCTGCAAGTGGCATGGCAGGCGCTGCAACCGAGGCCGAGCGCGAGCGCGGAGGCGCTGCCGGCGCCCGTTCCGGTGGCGATGCTGAGGGCGATCAGCCTGGGCGAGCCCATAGCGCTTGCGCAGTTGCTCACGCTTTATCTGCAGGCGTTCGACAGCCAGCCCGGCATCAGCATCCCTTTCCGCGATCTCGATTACCCGCGCGTCATCGCATGGCTTGACGCGATACTCGGCCTCGATCCCGCCGGGCAATACCCCCTCCTGATGGCGTCCCAGCTCTACGCGCAGGTGCCGGTCGAGGCCAAACAGCGCCTGATGCTGGATTTCGTCCATCGCGAGTTTCTGCGCGATCCCGATCGGCGCTGGCGCTGGCTTGCCCATTGCGCGATCGTGGCCAAGCACCGGCTCCGGGACATGCCGCTCGCCCTCAGCTACGCCGATGACATTGCGCGCCACGCCCGCGCCGCGTCCAACTGGGCGCGCCAGATGCGGATTTTCATCCTGGAAGACATGGGGGAACTGGACAGCGCAACCATCCTCCTGGGTGGCCTGCTGGCGAGCGGCGAAATCACCGACTCCAGAGAAATCCACTTCCTCACCCAACGGCTGGAGGAGATGAAAATCGCCGGAAAATCGTCATCTATGTCGAAAAACTGACACTTTCTCGGCTGGGGCGCTTGCGTAACTTTCCTTATTTTTCAAGCGTAAAGCTGATAGAATGTGAGACTCCACTTGAACTCATGAACCGGAAGAATCCAGATAATCTTGGTTTTATTCATCATGTTATAACGCGACATCGCAGTAATCTGGCAAATTTGACAGCTGCATCAGAATTCATTGTGAGCAGAAACTTTACCGGATTCTCGCTATGGCATGTTTCTTGCCCATCCGATATTCCATTGTGAGTGACCACTTGAGGAGAAAACCATGCGCAGGCACCGCGGCTTTACCTTGATCGAAATCGCGATCGTGCTGGTGATTATCGGGCTGCTGCTCGGCGGCGTGCTCAAAGGCCAGGAGTTAATTACGAGCGCGCGCGTGCGGAATCTGATCGCGCAGCAGGATGGCGTCAAAGCCGCCTATTTCGGTTTCCTGGATCGCTACCGCGCATTGCCGGGGGACTACGGCCAGGCCAAAGCTAACATCCCGGCTTGCGCCAGCTGCCAAGAGGGCAACAACAACGGACAGATCACCACTGCTGCGGCTGGCGCACCCAATGAAGAGCAGATTTCTGCGTGGGAGCACCTCTCCAAGGCCGGCTTCATCACCGGCAGCTACGTCTATTCCGGAACCGCGGCGCCCAGCAATACCCCGGTGAATCCGTACGGCGGCCTCACTCAACTCGTGTTTGACAACGTGTACCAGGATGCCTCCCCCGTCAACAGGCACAACCTGAAAACCGGAAACAACATTCCGTCCGATATACTCGCTGAGGTAGACCGCAAAGTGGATGATGGACTAGGCAATGCCGGACAGTTGCGATTCTCGACTTTTGGGGGCGCTACTAACGCCGGTCAAGAATGCTTCAATACTACCAGTGGCGCTTGGCAATCGGCCACTCCCAACGCTAACTGTGGCGCAACGACGTTGTTTTGACGGATTGATTGAGCGTTGAGCATTTAGAATCGAGAGTTCCGAGTTTTTGTTAAAAAAGCCCGCGGTCCCGTGGGCTTTTTTCAGCCCTGCAGCAGTTTCATTTCCGCGGCCGCCAGGTCTTCTTCCACTCCGAGCAGCACCAGGACGTCCGCTTCTTCGATGCGGGTGTCGGCAACCGGCGTCACGGTGCGTACGTTGCGCCGACGTACCGCGGTGACTTCGACATTGAGGCTCGCCAGATCGATCCCGCTTAGCGTCTTGCCGATCGCCGCCGCCCCCGGCGTGATCGCCACCGAATGCAGCCGCGGCTGCAGCGCCTGGTCTTCGCTATCGCCCTCGTCGGTGATGCCGCGGAAGAAGCCGCGGAACAGGCTGTAGCGATGTTCGCGCGTTTCGCGGATGCGCCGCAGCACGCGGTTCAAAGGCACACCGAGCAACATCAGCGTGGTCGATGCGAGCATGAGGCTGCCCTCCATGATCTCCGCGACGACCTCGGCGGCGCCCGCCGCCTTCAGCCGCTCGATGTCGTTGTCGTCGAACGTGCGCACGACCACGGGCAATCCCGGGCGCAGCTCCTGCACGAGGCCGAGAATCTTGAGCGCCGAGCCGGTGTCGGAATAAGTGATCGCCAGCGCTTTCGCGCGCAGCAATCCCGCGGCGATCAGCACCTCGCGGCGCGCCGCGTCACCGAACACCACGCTCTCTCCCGCCGCCACCGCCTCGCGGATACGATGCGGATCGATGTCGAGCGCGATGAACGGGATCTTCTCCTGCTCCAGGAAGCGCGCCAGATTCTGGCCGCTGCGCCCATAACCGCACACAACGACATGCTTGTCCGCGGCCATGGACTGCACCGCGATGCTGTGCAATTGCATCGCGCGGTTGGTCCATTCGGCGGGGATCCAGCGCCGCACGATGTGCCCGCTGCGCTCGATGATGAACGGCGCGATCAGCATGGACAGCACCATCGCCGCGAGCACCGGCTGCAAAGTCCGCGGCCCGATCAAGCTCAGGTTGCTGGCATGCGCCAGCAGCACAAAGCCGAATTCGCCGCAGGCGCCGAGCGCCAGCCCGGTGCGCAAAGCGACGCCCCAATCGCTGCCGAACACCCGGCTCAGGCCGAAAATCAGCAGTGTCTTCATCACCACCAGCGCGACCAGCAGCACGCTGACCCAGCCGCTTTCGACCACCACGCGCAAATCAAGCTGCATCCCGATGGTCACGAAAAAAAGCCCCAGCAGGACGTCGCGGAAAGGCTTGATGTCTTCCTCGACCTGGTAGCGGTATTCCGTCTCCGAAATCAGCATGCCGGCGACGAATGCGCCCAGCGCGAGCGAGAGCCCCGCCATTTCAGTCACAAACGCGACGCCCAGGGTGACCAGCAGCACGTTGAGCACGAATAGCTCCGGCGATTTCCGCCGCGCCACCAGATGAAACCACCTGCGCATCACCCACTGGCCGAAAAAGAGTAGTACCGCCAGCACGATTGCCGCCTTGAGCAGCGCGGCGCCCAGGTTCACGGCGAGGTTTTCAGGCGGCGCGGCAAGCGCCGGGATGATGATCAGCAGCGGCACCACGGCGAGATCCTGGAACAGCAGGATGCCGATGATCTGGCGGCCGTGGGGCGAATTGAGCTCGAGGCGCTCGGCAAGCAGCCGGGCAAGAATCGCCGTCGACGACATCGCAAGAGCGCCGCCGAGCACGATTCCCGCCTGCCACGGGATGTTCAGCGCCATTGCACCCGCAAGCACGATGGTCAGCGTCAGAACCACTTGCGCGGCACCAAGCCCGAACACGACGCGGCGCATCGTAATCAGCTTCGGCAGGCTGAATTCGAGCCCGATGCTGAACATCAGGAATACGACGCCGATCTCGGCCAGGTTACGCACTGCATCGGTGCTGTGAATCCAGCCCAATGCGTGCGGCCCGATGCCGACCCCGACGATCAGGTAGCCCAGCACCGTCGGCAGCCTGAGCGAGCGGAACACGACCACGACCAGCACCGCGGCCGCGAGCAGGATCAACACCGGTTGCAGAGTAGTTTGCATGGTGCGCGAAATGAAACAGTTTCCTGAATAATGCCTTATCGACAACGAATTGCAAGCGCAGCGCCATGCCTCGCGCGGGCGGGCGATGCGACCACATCTGCTATACTTTGCTGCGATGAACAGGCTTGAACCCAGCGACGGAACGGACACCTCCGGGCACGGCGCGATCGCGATGGCGCGCGAAGTGCTGGAAATAGAAGCCAGGGCGATTTCCGGCCTGATCGCCAGGCTCGATGATCGTTTCGCGCAGGCGGTGGAGCTTATTCTCAATTGCCGCGGCCGCGTTGTGGTGAGCGGCATCGGCAAGTCGGGTCATGTCGCGCGCAAGATCGCTTCGACCATGGCGAGCACCGGGACGCCGGCCTTCTTCGTGCACCCGGCGGAAGCCAGCCACGGCGATCTCGGCATGGTCACGCGCGACGACGTGTTCGTTGCGCTGTCGAACTCCGGCGAGAGCGCGGAGCTGCTGGCGATCGTCCCGCTGCTCAAGCGCCAGGGCGCGAAACTGGTGACGTTGACGGGCAACCCGCAGTCGAGCCTGGCGCAGGAATCCGATGTGCACATTTATGCGGGGGCCGAGAAGGAAGCCTGTCCGCTCAATCTCGCTCCGACCGCCAGCACCACCGCCGCGCTCGCCCTGGGCGATGCGCTCGCGGTCGCGCTGATGCGGGCGAAGGGATTCACGCGTGACGAATTCGCGCTTTCCCACCCGGGCGGCACGCTCGGACGAAAACTCCTCACGCATGTGCGCGACGTGATGCGCACCGGAGACGGCGCACCGTGCGTCTCTCATAACGAAACGTTCATGGGAGCGATACGTGAAATGTCGCGCGGCGGGATGGGAATGACGGCGATCCTCGACGACGAGCAGCGCGTGATCGGGATCTTCACCGACGGCGACCTGCGGCGCACGCTGGAGAAAGGCGCCGACCTGGAGCGCACCCGGATCACGGACGTAATGACGCCGCGGCCGCGCACGATCGCGTCTGAAAAACTCGCCGCGGAAGCGGTGGAAATCATGGAACGCAACAAAGTGAATCAATTGCTGGTGGTGGATCAGAACCGGCGTCTGCTCGGCGCCCTCAACATGCACGATCTGTTCCGCGCGAAGGTGATCTGAGAAGCAGGATTCGGCTGTCAGCTCACCGCTTACCGCTCACCGCTCACCGCTTTCATGCAAGACATCTACGACAGGGCCAAACGCATCCGCCTCGCGGCATTCGACGTGGACGGCGTGCTGACCGACGGCACGCTTTATTTCAGCGCTTCCGGTGAGGAGCTGAAGGCATTCCACGTGCGCGATGGCCACGGCATGAAAATGCTCCAGGCAGGCGGCGTTCAGCTTGCCATCATCACCAGCCGCCAATCGCGCTGCGTCGAGCTGCGCGCAAAGGGTCTCGGCATCGATCTGGTCTACCAGGGGACCGCCGACAAGCACGCGGCCTTCCAGGATGTGCTGGCGCGGCTCGGGCTCGATGCCGCGGCCGCGGCTTACATGGGCGACGACGTCGTCGATCTGCCGATACTCAGGCGCTGCGGACTGGCCGTGGCGGTGCCGGACGCCCCGGCCGCGGTGCGCCGCCAGGCGCACTATGTCACGCGGGAGCGCGGCGGGCGCGGCGCCGTGCGCGAATTGTGCGAACTCGTCCTCTACGCGCAAGGCGCATTCGAGCGGCAGCTCGCCCCGTACCTGGAATGAACCCGCGCGGACAAACGATTGGGCAGTAAATGAACGAGCGACTCACGGCCTGGTTTCCACTGCTGCTGCTGACAGTGCTGGCGGGGCTTACTTTCTGGCTTGACCGCTTCGTGCAACCAACGGTGTCCACGCGCGGGGCCGCGGGCCGTCACGATCCGGACTATTTCGTCGACGGGCTGTCGGCGGTTCGGATGGGTCCCGACGGCAAGATCAAGCACACGCTGTCTGCCGACGAAATGGTGCACTACCCCGATGACGACAGCACCCATCTTCGGTCTCCCAGGTTTGTGAACCATGCGGCGGCGCAGGCCCCGGTCACGATCACGGCCAAAGATGCGCTGCTGTCGAGCGAAGGCGAAAACATCTACTTTCACAACGACGTGCGCGTCACGCGCGCGCGCTATGCGGACAAGAGCATGCTCGAGATGCGGACCAGCTACCTGCACGTCATCCCCGATGACAACGTCGCCAGGACCGACCGCGCGGTGACCATCACCGACGGCAATACCATCGTCAACGCGGTTGGCTTAGAATGGAACAGCGAGACCCGGGTTCTAAGACTGTTCTCCAGCGTCAAAGGTACTTACCATGATCCCAACAAATCGACCCGCGGCGTCCCCGGCGGCTGACCGCCGTCGCGCCATCCTCGCCATCCTCGCCACGTGCTGTGCGCTGCTGCTCGCCACCGCAAGCCATGCCGAGAAAGCCGACCGCGACAAACCGATCAATCTCGAAGCGGACCGCGTCACCGTCGACGACGCCAAGCAGGTCTCGATATTCGACGGCAATGTGGTGCTGACGCAGGGCACGATGGTGATCCGCGGCTACCGCATGGAAGTGCGCCAGGATAACGACGGCTTCAAACGCGGAACGGCATGGGGAGACCTCGCTTACTTTCGCCAGAAACGGGAGGGCTTTGACGAGTACATCGAGGGCTGGGCCGAACGCATAGAATACGACGGCCGCGCCGACAAAATGCAGATGTTCGTCCGCGCCTACATGAAGCGCGGGGAGGATGAAGTGCGTGGCAACTACATCTCGTACGACGCCGCCACCGAGTTCTTTCAGGTCATCGGCGGCGGCGCCAAGGCCGCCACACCCAACAACCCGGATGGCCGCGTGCGCGCGGTGCTCCAGCCGAAGTCCAAGCAAAAGCCCCCAGCCGCGGCGCCTGTTTCCCTGCAGCCTGCGGACAAAATCAGCGCGCCGCGCGAAGAAATCGGTGCCCCCAAGAAATAATCAATTGTCCGCGGGCGCCGATCCGGTGCCGCTGCTCGCCGCAGCGACCGATGACTCGCAGCGCTTCCCGCAGGTGAGCGAACTCAAGGCCGAGCGGTTGAAAAAGCGCTACCGCGCGCGCGTCGTCGTGAAGGATGTCTCGCTCGAGGTGCGCAGCGGCGAAGTGATCGGGCTCCTCGGTCCGAACGGCGCGGGCAAGACGACCTGTTTCTACATGATGGTGGGGCTGGTGCCGACGGACGGCGGCGACCTTTATCTCGACGGCAGGAGGCTCACGCACATGCCGATTCACCGCCGCGCGCGCCTCGGATTGAGCTATCTGCCGCAGGAAACCTCGATATTCCGGCGGCTCTCGGTCGCCGACAATGTGCGCGCGGTGCTCGAGCTGCACAACGATGACCCCGACCAGATCCGCAACAAGCTCGACGATCTGCTGCACGACCTGCACATTGGGCACCTGCGCGACAGCCCGGCGGTGAGCCTGTCGGGCGGCGAGCGGCGGCGCGTCGAGATCGCCCGCGCACTGGCCACCCGGCCGCGTTTCATCCTGCTCGACGAACCGTTCGCCGGCATTGACCCGATCGCGGTCCTGGATATCCAGAAAATCATAGGGTTTTTGAAGGAACGCGGCATCGGTGTGCTGATCACCGACCACAATGTGCGGGAAACGCTCGGTATCTGCGATCGTGCTTACATCATTAGCGACGGGAGCGTGCTTGCATGCGGCAAACCCGAGGAAATCGTTTATAATGAGAACGTCAGAAAGGTTTACCTGGGAGAGCATTTCCGCCTCTAGGGCCGCGTGTCTGCAGCCGGGGGAGGACCGCAGTCCGGGAACACACGGAGGCTCAGCGATAGCCTTTGCACCGCCGACACGCATGAAGCACTCCCTACAACTCCGGCTATCACAACACCTCACGCTCACCCCCCAGCTGCAGCAGTCGATCCGTCTGCTGCAGCTCTCGACGCTGGAGCTCAACCAGGAACTGGATCGCTTCCTGCAGGAGAACCCGCTGCTCGAGCGCGATGATGACATCGGCGAGGAACCGCCCGAGCGGCGTGCCGCCGGCGAGAGCGACGCCTCGCCCGGTCCCGCGGACGAAAGCGGCGCGGAGCGCGAGCCCGAGAACTTCGAATTCAACGCGATTGACGACGTGTCGTTCGGAAGAATACGCGACGACGCAGAGGATGGCGACTTTCCGCAGATCGCGGCCGATACCCCCACGCTGCGCGTCCACCTGTTGTCGCAACTTTCCCTCACCAATCTGTCGCAGCGCGACCACAAGCTGGTCACGCTGCTCATCGATTCGCTCGACGATGACGGCTATCTCGCGCACGACATCCCGGAATTGCTCGCCATGCTCCCCCAGGAACTGGCGGTCGAGCCCGATGAGATGCAGGTCGCGCTCAGGCATCTGCATAATCTGGAACCGGCCGGGGTGGGCGCCCGAAACTTGTCCGAGTGCCTTGCGCTGCAGCTTGCGGCGTTGCCGGAATGCACGCCATACCGGGCCCAGGCGCTGGAAATTGTCAGGAACCATCTGGCGGCCCTTGCTGCCCGCGATTTCGGCAAGCTAAGGAGGGTGCTGCGCTGCGACGACAGCTGCCTGCGCGCGGTGCAGAAACTGATCACGGGTCTCGACCCGAAACCGGGCCGCGATTTCTCGTCCGAGGAAACGCGCTATATCGTGCCGGACGTGATCGTCAGCAAGGTGAAGGGCGTATGGGTCGCTTCCCTCAATGCCGAAGCGATGCCGCGACTGAGGGTCAACCGGCTCTACGCCGACATCCTGGGCCGCAACCGCAATGCCGGCTCACAGCAGCTTGCGAGCCAGCTGCAGGAAGCGAAGTGGCTGATCAAGAACGTGCAACAACGCTTCGACACCATATTGCGCGTGTCGCAGGCCATCGTCGACCGGCAGCGGAATTTTTTCGAGCACGGCGCGGTGGCGATGCGGCCGCTGGTGCTGCGCGAAATCGCGGAAACGCTGGATCTGCACGAATCGACCGTGTCGCGCGTTACCACCCAGAAGTTCATGCGCACGCCGCGCGGCATTTTCGAGCTCAAGTACTTCTTCGGCAGTCACGTGACGACCGAGGCCGGCGGGGCGGCGTCCAGCACCGCGATCCGCGCGCTGATCAAGCAGCTGGTGAACGCTGAAAATCCGCGCAAGCCGTTAAGCGACAGCCAGATTTCCGAGATCCTCGGGCAGCAGGGCATGGTCGTTGCCCGCCGGACGGTGGCGAAGTATCGTGAATTCTTGCAGATCTTGCCGGGCAATTTGAGAAAGGCACTCTAGGCGTTTATCGGACTTAGCCGCGACAAACTCCTGATGCAAAACCGGCGCCAGGACGATTGAAAAGAGGATGACGGATATGCGAATTTACCCCTGTTTTTCTTCATATTCGGCCGTTTCGGGTGGGTTTTCCTCCGAATGGTCAGCCGGTCTTGCTTTTAGCAGCCTGTACGGACTGTCAAGTCCGACAGGCTGCTAGACAGAAGGACTCCGCCATGAACCTGCATCTCAGCGGCCACCACCTCCAGATCACCCCGGCGATCCGTGACTACGTCGCCGCCAAGCTTGCCCGCATCACGCATCATTTCGACCACGCGATCGACGTCAACATCATCCTTTCGGTCGAGAAACTGCGGCAGAAAATCGAAGCCAGCGTGCGTGTGCGCGGCAAGGACATCTTCTGCGAGAGCATTGATGCCGACATGTATGCGGCCATCGACAGCCTGGTCGACAAGCTCGATCGCACCATCATCAAGCACAAGGAAAAGAACCTCGAGCACCGGCACGCCGAAATGCCGCGCAAGCACCCCGGCGTTCAGTGAACGAGCGGATGTCCCGCACCCGCCGGGCGGGATTCCCATCACCACAAACATTACATCATGAATCTGATCTCTCCCCTCCTGCCGGTGTCGAACATCACGCTCGACCTCGACGTTTCCAGCAAGAAGCGCGTCTTCGAGCAGGCCGGCCTGCTGTTCGAAAACAACCACAACATCGCGCGCAGCGTGGTATTCGACAGCCTGTTTGCGCGCGAGAAACTGGGCTCGACCGGGCTCGGGCAAGGCATCGCGATTCCGCACGGCAGGATCAAGGGGCTCAAGGAAGCGATCGGCGCGATCGTCAGGATGAAACAGCCGATCCCGTTCGACGCGCCCGACGGCCAGAACGTCAACCTGATCTTCGTGCTGCTGGTCCCGGACCGCGCGACCGACCTGCACTTGCAGATCCTCTCGGAGCTGGCGCAGATGTTCAGCGACAAACCGTTCCGCGAACGCCTGCTCAACGCCCCGGACGCGGCCCACCTCCACCAACTGATCGCCGAATGGCAGCCCCATGCCGCAAGTCAGCATAGCCCGGTTGTTTGAGGACAACCGCGACAAGCTGAAGCTGGAATGGATCGCCGGGCGCAGCGGCGGCGCCAAAGGCCTCAACAGCGAACTCACCAAGGATTCGTCCAAGGGCCTGATCGGTCATCTCAACTTCATTCATCCCAACCTGATCCAGGTGCTGGGAGGATCGGAAGTCGATCACCTCAACAACCTCGAACCCGTAACCTGCAGCAGGATCCTGAGTGAGGTCGCCACGCGTGAGCTGGCATGCTTCATCATCGCCGGCGTCGGCCGGGCGCCGGCGCCGCTCATCGCCGTGGCCGACGCCACCCAGACGCCGCTCTTCCTGTCGCCGGTGCCGAGCGTGGAACTGATGTGGATGCTGCGCCCCTATCTTGTGCGGGCGCTCGCCGAGTCGGCCACCATGCACGGCGTGTTTCTCGACGTGCTGGGCATGGGCGTGCTGATCACCGGTGACTCCGGCGTGGGAAAAAGCGAACTTGCCCTGGAGCTGATCAGCCGCGGCAGCGGCCTGATTGCCGACGACGTGGTCGAACTCTATCGCCTGGGGCCCGAAACCATCGAAGGCCGCTGCCCTGCGCTGCTCAAGGATTTTCTCGAAGTGCGGGGCCTCGGCGTGCTTAACATCCGTACCATCTTCGGCGAGGCGGCGCTCAGGCCGCGCAAGAACGTGAAGCTCATCGTGCACCTGGAGCGGCCGGGCCCCGAACGCGTGCCGATGGAGCGGCTGCCGCTCAAGCCCGGCGACGAGCAGGTAATGGGCGTGGATATCCGCAAGGTAACGATACCGGTGGCAGCGGGACGCAACCTCGCGGTGCTGACCGAGGCCGCGGTGCGCAACTACGTCCTGCAGCTGCGCGGCATCGACAGCACCCGGGAATTCATCGCGCGTCAGGCGCAGCAATTGAACGGCGAAAAGCCGTAAGCGGCGAACAGTAAGCGGTAAGCCGCAGAGAAACCCTAACCGCTCACCGTTTTCCGCTGACCGCTCACCGCTTACAGCTGGCCCCAACGCATGCAGCTCATTCTCATCACCGGTCTGTCCGGTTCGGGCAAGAGTGTCGCACTCAATGTCCTCGAGGACAGCAGTTTCTACTGTGTCGACAATCTGCCGGCGAAACTGCTGCCCGAACTGGTCGGGTTTCTCACCGCGGCCGGCTATGAGCGTGTTGCGCTCAGCATCGACGTGCGCGGCGGGACTACGCTCACGGAATTACCGCGACAAATCGCAGACCTCAAGCGCGCCGGCGTTGAAGTGAGCGTGCTGTTCCTGGATGCCAAGGCCGATACGCTGATCAAGCGCTATTCGGAAACGCGGCGGCGCCATCCGCTTTCCGACAGCGCACTCACCCTGCCCGAATGCATCGCGCGCGAGCGCGAGCTGCTCACGGACATCGCCGATCTCGCGCACCGCGTCGATACCAGCGACCTTTCCCCCAACACGCTGCGCAGTTGGGTCAAGGATTTTGTCGGGCTCGCCGGCTCGGGCCTCACGCTGCTGTTCGAGTCGTTCGGATATAAGAACGGCATTCCGCTCGACGCCGATCTGGTATTCGACGTGCGCTGTCTGCCCAACCCTCACTACGATCCGCAACTGCGGCCGCTTACCGGCAAGGATCAGACGGTAATCGACTTTCTAAGCGCCAACTCCGATACGCAGAAGATGCTCGACGACATCCGGCGTTTCGTGGAAAACTGGCTGCCGTCCTTCAACCGCGACAACCGCAGCTATCTCACGGTCGCGGTCGGCTGCACCGGCGGGCGGCACCGGTCGGTCTATCTCGCCGAGGTCCTCGCCGGCCACTTCCGCACGCAGACCCCGGTGCTGGTCAGGCATCGGGAATTGTCGTAGAAGCGGTGAACGGTGAGCGGTGAGCGGTGAGCGGTGAACAGTGAACAGACCAACCCGCTACCCAGCTCCGATCACCGATCACCGTTCACGCCGTTCAACTCATGGCCGCGGCACAACAGGAAATTTTCATTTTTCCCCTCCACACCGTTCTGTTCCCCGACGGCGTGCTGCCGCTCAAGGTGTTCGAGCAGCGCTACCTGGAGATGACCAAGGCCTGCCTGCGCGACAATGCGCCGTTCGGGGTCTGCCTCATCCGGGAGGGCCGCGAAGTCGGCGCACCCGCCGTGCCGGAAACGGTGGGCTGTCTTGCCGCGATTACCCAATGGGACATGCCGCAACTCGGCCTTTTTCAGCTGGTAACACGCGGCGGCGAGCGCTTCCGCATCCTTGGGACCCGCATTGCGCGCAACGGCCTGATTTCCGCCGACGTCGAGATGCTGCCCGCGGAAGCGCCGGCGGCGGCGATGGACCAGACCTGCCGCGAGGTGCTCGGTTTGATCATCGAGAAGGTCGGCGCGGAGAACTTCCCGGCGCCGATCAGGCTTGACGACGCGGCGTGGATCGCCTACCGCCTGGCGGAAATCCTGCCCATCGACACGACCGTCAAACAGCAACTGCTGGAACTCCAGGACGCGGCGGAGCGCCTCGCCCGCGTGCGCCACGTCCTCGCCGAACAGGGTCTTGCCGGCTAGGAGTTTGTCGGACTTGGCCCCGACAAACTCCTAACGCTCGTCCGGCTCGCCGAAGTAGCCCGGAAACTCGTGCGCATAGCACGCCGGCGAACTGTAGCCGCCCGGCGCCTCGTCTCCGTGGCGCCGCGGCAGGCCGCGCGTCTCAAGCAGGTGCGCCGCGCGCTCGCGGCATCGCGCGATGTCGAGGGGCGTAAGCGAACCGCTATCGGCGGCGTAAACCGCCGCCTCCGTCACGACAAAATCCATCCGGATATCGTGCGGCTGCGGAAAAATCGTTTCCAGCCGCAATAGTTCATAGCTCACGCCGATCGCAAGCGGACGCGGCGCGAGCGCGGCCAGCGTGCGGTCGAAATAACCGCCGCCGTAGCCGAGGCGATATCCCTGAGTGTCGAAGCCGGTCATCGGCACCACTGCCGCATCCGGCAGCAGGATTTCAGTGCCCGCGGGCACCGGAATGTCGTAGATGCCGGGCGCCATCGGCGCGCCCGGCCACCACTTGCGGAATCTGAGCGGCGAGCCTTTCGCCACGACTTCGGGCAGCACTGCGGTGGCGCCGCGTTGGCGCCAGTAGCGGATCGCGAAGCGCGCGTCGAACTCTCCTTTATACGGCCAGCAGAAGCCAACCACCATCCCGGCAAGCATCGGGAAGCTCTGTTCCAGCAGTTCGGTAATGCGCTCGTTCCAGTGCCGGCGCGTTTCGCGGTCGAGCGCCGCACGCCGCGCGATCAGTTCCGAGCGCCGCGCCTTGCGCCACGCTTTGATTTCGGTCCAGTCCTTCATCCGGTCATTGTTGGACAAGTTTGGTACACCTCACTCCCGCCTTTATACTACGGGCGGGATCAACATGAAAACCCGCGCGGTTCCGCCGTGCGGGGATGGAGCCGCCGCCATGCGCCACCGTTATCTGCTGCCGATTGCGCTTGCGTTGGCGTGCATGGCCCCCGGATACGCCGCACAGCCTGCGCCTGAAACCTTCGACCCGGGTCCTCACGTGATCGATATCCCGTCCTGGTTCCGTGAAACGTTCCTCGATTTGCGCGAAGACATCGGAGAAGCGGCCAAGGCGCAAAAACGGCTCATGATCTATTTCGGCCAGGACGGCTGCCCCTACTGCCGGGAGCTGATGCGGGTCAATTTCAGCCAGAAAACGATCGTCGACAAGACCCGCCGGCATTTCGACGCGGTCGCGCTCAACATCTGGGGCGACCGTGAAGTCACGTGGATCGACAGCAAGGTCCGCAGCGAGAAGGAGTTTGCCGCGTTCCTGAAAGTGCAGTTCACGCCTACCCTGCTGTTCCTCGACGAGAAAGGCAGCGTCGCGCTGCGGCTGAACGGCTACTATCCGCCGCACAAATTCAACGTCGCGCTCGATTACGTCTCGGGTAAACATGAGGGTAGGGTCAGCTTTGCCGACTACCTGCAGCGCAATGTCAAGGAAGCCGACAGCGGCACGCTGCACGAGCAGCCGTTCTTCCTGAAGCCGCCGTTCAATTTGGACCGTTCACGCCGGCCGGCGACGAAGCCGCTCGCGGTGCTGTTCGAGCAGAAACACTGCGCGGCGTGCGACGAGATGCACGCTCTGGGCTTCAAGGACCAGGCGACGCTGGCGCTCCTCGGCAGGTTCGACGTGGCACGCCTTGAACTCTTCGGCAAACAGCCGGTGGTGACACCCGCCGGCAGGAATCTGGCTGAAGAGCAGTGGGCGCTCGAGCTTAAAGTGGCGTACACACCGACCATCGTGTTTTTCGACGGGCAAGGCAAGGAAGTGTTCCGCATCGAAGCCTATCTGAGGCCGTTTCACCTCGCCTCGAGCTTCGACTACGTCGCGAGCGGCGCCTACCGGACGCAGCCGAATTTCCAACGCTTCATCCAGGGGCGCGCCGAGAACATCCGCGAGCGCGGCGGCAAGATCGAGCTGTGGTAAGAATAGACACGATTAAGGAAGCTCTGCATGAGCCGGCGAAGCACCTGATTCCGTCATTCCGGCGCAAGAGTTTTGATCGTCGCAGAGTCAGAGTAACTTTTTCGCGGACACGTTCGTCGGTAGGACTACTTCGATAACCATCTGGTGTCGTGAGTCATTATTTCTTTGCAGAATCCTTGGAGTCGCTCGTGTCGATAAGCTGTAGGTCAGGTTGCCGCATCGGCGGCTACCTGACGCCAAGCGGACTTCGTCCCCGTTCGTCCCGAGCCTCCTTCGACAAGCTCAGGACAGGCTTCGTCTCCGTCCCCGTTCGTCCCGAGCGTAGCAGCGAAGCGACGAAGTCGAGGGATGAACGGGGACTACGCTCGCCGTCGCACTTGCCGTGCTGCCGGCAAGCGCCGGTGTGATCGCTCCTTGGTTGCCGCTGCAGCGCGCATTGCGCTATCATCGAAACCAAGGTCTTTATATGGAATCGCCATGACCACTCTGGAAATCAATCTGCCCGACGAGCTTGCGCGCCGAGCGCAGGAGGCCGGGCTTCTGACCTCGGAGGCGATCGCAAAGCTCTTAGGCGAGGCGATGGAGCGCCAGCAAGGAATCGACGAGTTGTTTGCGGCGATGGACCGCATGGCGGCAGTGGAAGGCGAGCCCATGACCGAGGACGAGATCCAGGCCGAGATCGACACGGCCCGAGCAGAACGGCGTGCGCGCCGTTGCTGACACCAACACCGTCGTCTCGGGACTACTCTGGTACGGGGCACCGAGGACGTTCCTCGATACGGCGCGGGCCGGAGCAATTTCCCTTTACACGAGCGGCGCGTTGCTGGCGGAACTTGCTGACGTGTTGCCGCGGGCGAAACTTGCCAAGCGTGTAGCGGCTTCGGGCATGAGCGTGAAGGAACTTGCTCGCCGATATGCGTTGCTTGCACAGCGAATCACTCCTGCCGAAATCGACCCGGTGGTGCTCGCCGATGCCGATGACGATGCCGTGATCGCCTGCGCGCTGGCTGCCCGTGCCGACCTCATCGTCTCTGGCGACAAACGCGTGCGTAACCTCAAGACCTATCACGGCATCCGCATCGTCGGCGTGAACGAAGCACTCGCCCTGATCGCCAAGCCCTGAAGCGACAACGCCCGCACAAAGGCGGGCGCTCAAACAGAAACCGTGGTGCGTCCCCTATTACTTTCGCACTTGAAATTTATTGTTTTCTTGGCGGTCTTGGCATCTTGGCGGTTAAAGTGTTTGATCTTACGAATCACAGGCTCGCGAGGATGCGCTTGACCGGCGTAGGCACAGCCGCGGATTTTGCCTCCTCGATGGTCAACCAGACATGGCCGGGCTCGGCGGCACGCGGCGCGAGCCGCACGACACGCAGGCGCTGTGGCCGGATGCTGAGCCGGAAGTGTGTGAATCCGTGCTCGAGCACCGGCAGCGATTGCGCTGCCCCCACGCTTGCGCCGAAACGCTGCGCGCAGATCTTTCCTACGTCGTCATCCGGCGCCGCTTCCGGGAAACACCATAGCCCGCCCCAGATGCCCGCAGCGGGCCGTTTTTCGAGCAGGACCTCCCCTGCATGCTGCAACACCAGCATCACGGTTTGCCGGTGCGGCAAAGCCTTCTTCGGTCTGGGCGCGGGAATCCGCCCGGTCAGCCCTCTGCCGTGGGCGACGCAGCCGGTGGCGAGCGGGCAGGATGAGCAGCGCGGCTGCCGCCGCGTGCAGACGGCGGCGCCCAAGTCCATCAGCCCCTGCGTGTAGGCCGCGACGTGCTGCTTCGGCAGCAGCGATTCGGCCTTGCGCCACAGCGACTCCTCGACGCGTTTGTCGCCGGGATAACCGCGAACGCCGTAATAGCGCGTCAGCACGCGCTTCACGTTGCCATCGAGAATCGCGCGCCGTTCGCCGAAGGCAAAGGCACAGATCGCGGCCGCGGTCGAGCGCCCGATTCCCGGCAGCGCGACGACGTCGTTGAAACGCGGCGGGAATTTTCCACCGTGCTCACCGCGGATGATCCGCGCGGCGCGGTGCAGGTTGCGCGCGCGCGAGTAGTAGCCGAGCCCGCTCCACAACGTGAGCACTTCGTCGAGCGGCGCTTGCGCGAGGGATTCAACGCTCGGAAAGCGCGCGAGCAAACGCCGGTAGTACGGGATCACGGTCGCGACCTGGGTCTGCTGCAACATGACTTCCGACACCCAGATCGGATACGGGTCGCGCGTGCCCTGCCACGGCAGATCGTGCCGCCCGTGGCGCTTCTGCCAGGCGATCAGCTTAGCCGCGAAACTAGGCATGCTTGGTTATGGGTTATGGGTAATGAGTAATTGGCAATGCGTAAAGGCAAAATCTTGTATTCACTCATCACCCATCACCCATCACCGATCACGCATCACCCCGAGCTTGCCCTTCACCGCTTGCTCGACTTTCTGCTTGGTGACGTCGATCCTCACATTCGACGCTTTGAGATTCGCCGCCTTGAGGGAACCGATCTTGATGCTGCCGGTCGCGTTAAGGCCCTTGAGCGCCGAAAAATCGAATGGCTGTTCGGGCTTGGCCTTGGGATCGGTTTTCGGCAGGTAACGGTCGGCGTCGAGTTGGTCGATGTTGATGTCGAACGTGTAAAACGGCGGTGTAAACTTCGCGAGTCCCGCTCTGCCGCTGATGTTGCTGTCATCGAACCTGGTCGCGAAGGTGAGGCTGGCGGTCTGTTTGGCAAAATCGGCCTGGGCAGCGCCGTTGATCGTTGCGGCGATCCGGTTCTTGGGCAGCTTTGGATTATTGACATTAACTGTCGCCACGAGCTTGGCGAGCTCGATGCGCTCCATCTCGACGCTGCCGGCGAGCGGGCTCGTGATTTTCGCTTTGACCGTCACCCCCTCCTGCTGCATGTCGAGGTTCGCAGTCATCTGCCCGGCCTGGAACGCTTTGGCCGTGCCCTCGATTGCCGGAATTTCGACTTTGGCGGTGAGCTTGCTCTTCGCCTCGCTCATCGCGGCGTCGAGCGTGATCCTGTCGCCGCTCACCTTGTCCTTGGTGATGTTGAGCTTGGGCAGCGCGAACTTGACGTTGAGATCGCCGCCCGCCTGTTTACCCGTCACCGCGACCGCAAGCTTCGACGCCGAGAATTCCTTGGTCGCGGGCCGGGCATCGACGTCGCCTTTGGCGCTCACCACCAGGTTGCTGAAGCCGGCGGCAGTGCCTTTGGCGTTCAAATCGAGCCCGTCCAGCACGTAGCGCTGCTTCTCGAGATCGAAAGTAAGCCGCGTCTTGAGCGCGGTCTCGAGGTCGAGCCTGGGCGTGTCGCTGTGCGCGGCGAACGCGAGTTCGACGTTCGTCGGCACGCCGCTGGCGATACGGCCGGTCTTGAGATTGACTTTGGACAGCGCGTATTTTGCGCCGGCCGACTGATCGGTGAACGTGAGCGCCGAGTTTTCAATCAGCACATGGTCAATGTCGATCATGAACTGCGCTTCCGCGCCCCTGGGGGCGGGCGCCGCTTTGCCCCCGCCTCCCGCCAGATCGTCGACGTTGGTCTTGCCGTCCTTGAAGCGCACGATGTCCGCGCGCAGGTTCTTGACTTCGACCGCGTCGACCACCACCCGCCTGGAGAGCAGCGGCAGCAGCTTCACCGCGATGCGCATTTCCTCAAGGCCGGCGAACTCCTTATCGCTCGCGCGCTCCGACAGCGTCGCTTTCCCCATCCGCCCGCCGACGCTTGGAAAGAGGGAGAGCTTGATCTCGCCGTCGAGCTTGAGGGTGCGCTGCGTCTTGTCCTTGACCGCCCGCACGATCTGCGGCTTGTACTGGTTGGGGTCGAACGTCGCCGCCGCATAGGCCAGCACTGCGCCGATTACCACGATCAGGCCACCCACTGCAAACAGCGCGTACTTGAAAATTTTCATGGTTCGACTGCAAGTCTAGACGCGTTGAGCGGCGGCCGGTCAGGTCGCCGCCGCGCGCACCTCGTGTATGTCGGTATAGCCGGCAAGGCATTTTTCGATGCCGTCCTGCTTCAGGGTGCGCATGCCGCCGCGGATCGCCGCCGCCCGCAGTTCGCTCGCTGTCGCCCGTTGCTGCATTATCTGCCGCATCCCGGGCGTGGCGACCAGCAACTCGTGGAGGCCGATTCTGCCGCGGTATCCGGTCTTGCGGCATTCACTGCAACCGATCGCTTCATAAATCATCAATGACCCGCCGAAATCCCGTTTCCACTCCGCGATCACGTCGGCCGGCTTGATCTCCGTGTCGTAGCAGTACTCCTCGGCAAGGGCGCTCACTTCCTGGTCGGCGGCAAGCCGGTTGGTGCGGCATTTGGCGCACAGCCTCCAAGCCAGGCGCTGCGCGAGCACGCCAAGCAGGGAATCGGTAAAACTGAAGGGGTCTATCCCCATATCGAGGAGGCGCACGACAGTCTCCGGCGCGCTGTTGGTGTGCAGCGTGGAGAAGACGAGGTGCCCGGTAAGGGACGCCTCGACCGCGATGCCCGCGGTCTCCTGATCGCGCATTTCGCCGACCATGATCACGTCGGGATCCGCGCGCAAAAAAGCTCGCATCACCGTTGCGAAATCCCAGCCTATCCTCGAGTTGACCTGCACCTGCCTCAGTCCCGGCTGGGTAATCTCGACAGGGTTTTCGGCAGTCCAGATCTTGATCCCGGGCACATTGAGAACGCTGATGAGTGAGTGCAGCGTGGTGGTCTTTCCAGACCCGGTGGGACCGACCGCAAGAATGAGGCCGTGCGGCTTTTCCAGAAGCTGCTTGATCGCGCTCAGCACCGATTCGCGCAGGCCCAGTTTGGTTATGGGCAGCGGCTCGCCCATCGTGAGCAGGCGCATCACCACATCTTCCAGACCGTCCTGGGTGGGCACGGTCACGACGCGCAGCTCCACTTTCGCAGGCCCGAAACGCTGGAAATTGATGCGGCCATCCTGCGCGCGCCGATGCTCCGAGATATCGAGGTCGGCCATGATCTTGAGCCGGGAAACGGTCGCGCTTCGAAAATTATGGGGCAACCGCAGATATTCGGAGAGCACGCCATCCTTGCGGAACCGGATCACCACGCCCGTCTTCCCGGGGTTGGCTTCGACGTGAATGTCCGAGGCGCCGGCGGAGTGTGCATCGACAATTATCTTGTTAACCAGCCTCACAAGCGTGTTGTCGGTTTCTTTGATCGCCTCCTCCCTTGACTCCGCCTCGGGATGGATCTCGGCGCGCAACTGCTCTGCGATCTCCTCCACCCCATGCTCGCCGGACGTGGCGCCGTAGTAAGTCGTGATGGCCTGATAGATATCCTCGATGGTCGCCATCACCGGCGTCACTTGCACCTGGGCGTAGAAGCGGACACGCTCTATCGGCTCCGGGTCGAGTGGATTGATCATCGCCAGCACCAGCGTTCCCTCGTCGTAGCACAGCGGCACCACATGGCATTTCCGCACCAGCTCGTCCGGCAGCACTTTGAGCACCGCCGGATCGATATCGAACCTGGTAAGGTCTACGAACGGGATGCCCAGCTTCTGAGACAGCACATGGTACAGCTGCTCCCTCGAAAGGTAACCAAGGTCGAGCAGGATCTCCCCGAGCGGCTTCTTGCGATTTTTGCCCTGTAATTCGAGCGCCACGTCGAGCTGCACCCGGGTAATCAGGCTCAACTCAATCAGTGCGTCACCGAGCTTGATCGCCGGCATCGCGCGCTCCCGTTCGAGCGCCGCGTGCAACTGCTCGTGCGAGATCACCTTGTGCTCAGCGAGAAGCTCGCCGAGCTTCTGCTCCCGCAACTCCTTCTGCCTCCCCAGGCCTTTCCCGACCTCGCTGCTGGTAAGGATTTTCTGCTCGATCAGGGTCTCGCCGATCAGCGGGCCGATCTGCTCTCTCTTGATCGAACTCGCCGGGATGAAAGTCCGGATCACGGCATCGTAGGAGTTAACCACGAACAGGAACAGGCCGGACTCCTGCATGTCGAAGCCGGTGGTTTCCGCCGCCAGCACGTTGCCGTTCACAAATTCCACCCGGAACGATTGTTTCTCCGATGGCTTGACCACCTGCCCGCGCCGCTCGATCTCGTTCATCTCCGTCCGCGGCCGGAGCACCAGCGGCCGGTTCAGCCGCAGCTGTTCGATGTCGGTAAGCTGGACGCTGATATTGGCCCGCTCCTTCTTCGGCACGAACTCCACCACGCCATGCGAAGGCAGGAAGCGGGTAAGGAGTCCTTCAAGCTTCCGCCCGTCCAGAAAATGCAGCACCGCCGGCTCGTGCTGGTCGATTTCGCCCGCGGTGACCGCCTCGTAGTAATGTGGAATAGGCCACTGGAAGTTGCTATACATATTCGCCTACAAAAAAACATTACGATGGTCCGCCAAGGCTAAACTGGCCGGTCCGGCATCATATTGATCCACGTCAATGCCTGAATCCGCGATCAGGTTACGGCCAGCCGGAGGACGTTGAAGCCGGAAGACGACGACATCCACGGACCATGTGAACGATGACGGAACGAGCATGGGACAGCGGCCTTGTTTGATCTGGAGCGGGTGATGGGGATCGAACCCACGTCTAAAGCTTGGGAAGCTTTCGTTCTACCATTGAACTACACCCGCACGGAACCCCATTGTATGGGCACCGACACACCGCTTGCAACCCGCCGGCGCCTTGGGTACTGCTCGGGCATCGTGCTAGACTGCTTCGCGCAATAAGAAGGGGCGGCAGGTTGCACCGGCGACGCCCGTCACGATTCCCCGTAAAAATCTCGCCGGGCGTTTCATACCAAGTGTGGGCATCGCGAAAGGAGGATTCCAATGTTTCACCCTGACTTCAAAACCCGTAAACCCGGCACCGGCGCTGCGCTATTCGCCGCCACGCTGTTCGCGCTCGCCACGCCCGGGGCCCACGCACAACAGCAACCGTCAGCTCAACCGGCGCAACCGGCGGCGGCGCCGAAACCGCAGGCGGAGCAGAAACCCCCGCCGCCGTCCTGGCAGCAAGGGCGCACTCCGGAACAGGCGAGTTCGACCTTGCACCCGTTCGCGATTCACGTGACCGGCAAGGCCGCGAAGGAATTGCCGGTGGACAAGCTCAAGGTCCCGGCCGGCTTCAAGGTCGAAGTCTGGGCCGAGGGCATCCCCGCGGCGCGTTCCCTCGCGCTCGGCGACAAGGGCACGGTATTCGTAGGCACCCGCCAGGCGAAGGACGTGTATGCGGTCGTTGACCGCGGCGGCAAGCGCGAGGTGAAGACCATACTCAAGGGTCTCGATACGCCAAACGGGGTCGTCTTCAGCAAGGGCACGCTTTACGTCGCCGAGCGCCACCGCATCACGCGCTACGACGGCATCGAAGACAAGCTCGACAGCCCGCCCGAAGCCAAGGTCGTGATCGACGGCCTCGACCCGAGCAAGCAGCCCGGCCACTTCTGGAAGTTCCTCGCGCTGGGCCCGGACGGCAAGCTCTATTTCAACATCGGCGCGCCCGGCAACATCGTGATGCCGAACTACATGCAGGGCTCCATCATGCGCGTGGATCCCGTCAAGGGCGTGCTCGAGAACGTGGTGCTTGGCGTGCGCAACTCGGTCGGTTTCGACTGGCATCCCAAGACCAAGGAGCTGTGGTTCACCAACCACGGCCGCGACTGGCTGGGCGACGATTCACCGAACGACACGCTGCACCGGGTTGCGAAGACAGGCGTTCATTTCGGCTACCCCTTCTGCCACCAGGGCGACACGCTCGACCCCGAGTACGGCAAGAACCGCTCCTGCTCCGAGTTCACGCCGCCGGCGTTGAAACTCGGCGCCCACGTCGCGCCCATCGGCATGCGGTTTTACACCGGCAAGATGTTCCCGGCCGAGTACCGGGACAACATCTTCATCGCCTTGCGCGGCTCGTGGAATCGCACCGTCAAGCAGGGTTACAACGTCACGCGCGTGAGCTTTGACAAGGGCAAGCCGAAGATGGAGCCGTTCCTGAGGGGTTTCCTCCAGGACCCCAAGGCGGATCCTCCGATGTGGGGCCGGCCGGCGGATGTGCTGGTGATGCGCGACGGCTCGCTGCTCGTCTCGGATGACCACAACGGGATCATCTACCGCGTCAGCTACGGCAAGAAGTGAACGGTAGTCGCGGCAACAGCGGCGCGGCGGCGATGTTTGCCGCCGCGGTTCTTTTTTTGTTCGCCTGCGCCGCGCTTGCTGCCGATGGCATCCCCCGGAAAGCGGCGTCCTGCATCATCTGTCACGGCGCTGGCGGAAATTCGACCGACCCGGCGATGCCGTCCCTGGCCGGGCAGCCGGCGCAGTTCATTTCCACGCAGCTCTATCTGTTCCGCGAAGGCAACCGCAAGGACGCGCAAATGACGCCGATAGCCTCCGGCCTCTCGAACGCCGACATGAACGAGCTCGCGGCGTATTTCTCCAGCCAGAAACCGGCAGCCCCGTCGCGCAAGACCGCCCCGGAAAACGCCGCCGCCGGGCGGCGCCTTGCCGAACAGCATCACTGCGTGCAATGCCATGGCCCCGCGCTGCTCGGCCTGCAACACATTCCGCGCCTTGCCGGCCAGCAGTTCGCCTATTTGAAAACGCAGTTGCGCGGGTTCAAGGCCGGCATCCGCTACGACACCGATGGCAACATGACGTCGGCCGTCCAGAGGCTGTCGGAGGCGGACATCGAAGTGCTGGCGGACTATCTCGCTGGCTTGAAATAACCCCCGCACGCGGACCCCTGTGCATCCTGCTGCTTCGATATCCGTTTTGTCCGGCTGCGTGCTGGCGGCGCTTGCGAATGGCGTAATCGCGCAGCAACCGCCCCAACCCGTGGCCGTGCAAGCGCCGGCCGCGCCACCCGCGCTGCTGCCGGAAGTCACGGTAAGCGCGACGCGCGTCGAGCACGACAGTTTCGACCTGCCGGTGTCGATCGACAGCATCAGCCGGCGCGCGATCCGCGGGGACAATCCGCAGGTCAACCTGTCGGAAGCGCTCAACCGCGTGCCGGGCGTCGTCGCGCAGAACCGCCAGAATTACGCGCAGGACCTGCAGATCTCCTCGCGCGGCTTCGGCGCGCGCTCGACTTTTGGCGTGCGCGGCATCCGCCTGATCGCCGACGGCATCCCCGCCACCATGCCCGACGGGCAGGGCCAGGCCGCCTCTTTCAACCTCTCCTCGGCGCAGCGCATCGAAGTGCTGCGCGGGCCGTTTTCGAGTCTCTACGGCAACGCCGCGGGCGGCGTGATCCAGATCTTTACCGCCGACGGACCACCCGAGCCGACGCTTACCGGGAGCGCGTACGCCGGCAGCTACGACACGACGAAATTCGGCGTTCAGTTCGGCGGGCGACACGGGCCGATCAATTACCTGGCCGACGCCTCACGCTTCCAGACCGGGGGCTACCGCGACCACAGCGCGGCACGCCGCGACCAGCTCAACGCCAAGCTCAAGTTCGATGCCGGCGCGCACGGCGCCCTCACCCTCGTAGTCAACGCGCTCGACCAGCCGGAAACCCAGGACCCGCTGGGCCTCACCGCCGCCCAGGTCGCGCAGAACCCGCGCCAGGCCGGCGCCAACGCGCTTGCCTTCAATACCCGCAAGAGCATCGCGCAGAGCCAGGCCGGCCTCGTCTATGACCTCCAGCTCTCCACACGCGATGAACTCCAGGCACGCGTGTACTTCGGCGACCGCCAGGTCACGCAGTTTCTCGCGATTCCGCTCCCCGTCCAGAACGCGCCAACCTCCTCAGGCGGGGTGGTCGATCTCGATCGCGGCTACGGCGGCGCCGGCGTGCGGCTCACGCGCATCACCTCGTTCGCCGACGGGCCGCTCACCCTGAGCGTCGGTCTCGATTATGACCGCATGAGCGAGCGCCGCAACGGCTTTATCAACAATTTCGGCGTCGCCGCCGGCGTGAAGCGCGACGAAGACGACACCGTCAGCAATACCGACCTCTATGTGCAAGTGGAATGGCAGCCCGCGCCACGCTGGATCGCCTCAGCCGGCGTGCGCCACAGCCGCGTGCGCTTCGACTCGCGGGACTACTTCATTGCGCCGGGCAACCCCAACGACAGCGGGGCGGTCGATTTCGTGAGAACCACGCCAGTGGCGGGCGTCGTGTTCAAGCTTGCCCCCACGATGAACCTGTACGGCAATTTCGGCAAAGGCTTCGAGACACCGACGTTCGCCGAGCTCGCCTATCGGCCGGGCGGTGCGACCGGGCTCAACTTCGCCCTGAAGCCGGCCAACAGCCTGCATCGCGAGATCGGCATTAAAACGCTGCTCGGCGCAGCGAGCCGGCTCAATATCGCGCTGTTCCGCATCGACGTCAAAGACGAAATTGTGGTTAACACCTCGATCGGTGGGCGCACCGATTTCAAGAACGCGGCGCAAACCCAGCGCGAAGGCCTGGAACTCGCGTGGGAGGGCCGCTTTGCACATGGCTTCGAGGCCGCGCTCGCTTACACCCTGCTCGATGCGCGCTTCACGCAACCGTTTGCGAGCGGCACGCCGCCGGCCACCGTGCCGGCGGGCAACAAGCTGCCGGGCGTGCCGCCGACGAACCTGTTCGGCGAGATCGTGTGGCGCCATCAGGCAAGCGGCTTCCACACCGGCGCCGAACTGCGCCACACCGGCAAGGTCTACGTCAACGACGCCAACAGCGGGTCCGCAGCGGCCTACACCGTGTGGAACCTGCGTGCCGGCTTCGAACAGCGCGGGAAAAGCTGGCGCGTGAGCGAGTTCCTGCGCATCGACAATGTCGCCGGCCGACGCTATGTCGGCTCGGTGATCGTCGCTGAAGCCAACGGCCGCTACTACGAACCTGCGCCTGAGCGCAATTTCCTGCTCGGGGTCAGCGCCGAACTCAAGTTTTGAACTCCCGCGTTGGCGAGTTGCCAAACCCGGACCAAGCGGTAAAATTGCAGTTCGATACACCGCCGCTGCTTTCGGCTTGACTCTCCGTCCGCATTGCCCATGATCTCGATCACCGTCAACGGCGAACGCCGCCAGTTCGAGCAGGCGCTCAACTGCGCCGAATTGATCGCCCGGCTTGAACTCGCCGGCAAGCGGCTTGCGCTGGAGCGCAATGGCGAGATCGTGCCGCGCAGCCGCTTACCCGAGGAGATGCTGGCGGACGGGGACCGGCTCGAGATCGTCGTCGCGGTCGGCGGCGGTTAGACGGCTTGACCTAGGAGAATTGCAGAAGAGGATAACCGATATGCAAATTCACCCGCGCTTTTCCTCAAATTCGACCGCTTCGGCTGGGTTTATTATGAATTGTCAGCCGGTTTTGCTGTTAGCAGCCTGTTCGGGCTGTTACGTCCGACAGGCTGCTAGGTCATTGCCCCGCAGCACCCACTGGCGCACACTAAACCCGAATCCTTGATCCTGAATCCTGAATCCTGAATCCTTGATCCTGAATCCTGAATCCTTGATCCTGCATCCTTGATCCTGACCCTGCCATGCTGACCCTGCCATGAAACCCCATGAAAACCTCGACCCGCTGGTGATCGCGGGCAAACCATATTCCTCGCGCCTGCTGGTCGGCACCGGCAAGTACAAGGACTTCGCCGAAACCAAGGCCGCGGTGGAAGCCAGCGGCGCACAGATCGTGACGGTCGCGATCCGCCGCACCAACATCGGCCAGAACCCGAATGAGCCGAGCCTGCTCGACGCGATCCCGCCGTCGAAATTCACCATCCTGCCCAATACCGCCGGCTGCTACACTGGGGATGACGCGGTGCGCACGCTGCGGCTCGCGCGTGAGCTGCTCGACGGGCACGAGCTGGTCAAGCTCGAAGTGCTGGGCGACCCCAGGACGCTCTATCCGAACGTGGTCGAAACGATTGCCGCCGCCAAAACCCTGGTCAAAGATGGGTTCAAGGTGATGGTCTACACCTCGGATGATCCGATCATTGCCAAGGAGCTCGAACAAATCGGCTGCGTCGCGGTCATGCCGCTCGCCTCCCTGATCGGCTCCGGCATGGGCATCCTCAATACGTGGAATCTGCAGATCATCATCGAGAACGCCGAGGTGCCGGTGCTGGTCGATGCCGGTGTGGGCACCGCCTCCGACGCGGCGATTGCGATGGAATTGGGCTGCGATGGCGTATTGATGAACACCGCGATCGCCGCCGCCCGCAACCCGGTGCTGATGGCCTCGGCGATGAAGAAAGCGGTCGAGGCCGGACGCGAGGCTTTCCTCGCCGGACGCATGCCGAAGAAGCTCTACAGCGCAAGCCCGAGTTCACCGACTGGCGGGGTGATCGGCTCCACCGGCAAGCCCTAAGAGTGCCCGGCGCGCGCGGTCGTGTGGCTAAACTGCGAGGCGCATGACCGAACCGCATCGTCCGATCCGCAGCTACGTATTGCGCCAGGGGCGCGTGTCGAACGCGCAGCAGCGCGCCTATGATAGGCTGCTCCCCGAATTCGGTATCGCCTTCGCGCCGGAACTTCTCGATCTCGATCGCGTCTTCGGCCGCAGCGCGCCGAAAATTCTGGAGATCGGCTTCGGCATGGGGGAAACCACCGCCGAGATCGCCGCGGCTCACCCGGAAAACGACTACCTCGGTATCGAAGTGCACACTCCCGGCGTGGGCAGCCTGCTCAAAAAAATCTATGAACGGGGACTGACCAATGTGCGCATCGTGCAGCACGACGCGGTTGAAGTGCTCACGCACATGATCCCCCTCCGCGCCTTCGACGGCGTGCACATCTTCTTTCCCGATCCCTGGCCCAAGAAGCGCCACCACAAGCGGCGGCTGATCCAGCCGGCGTTCGTCGCACTGCTGGTCGAGCGAATGAAGACGGGCGCGTATCTGCACGTCGCCACCGACTGGCAGGATTACGCCGAGCAGGTCCTCGCCGTGCTGTCCGGCGAACCACGGCTACGCAATACGGCCGCAGGCTATGTGCAGCGCCCCGACTCCCGTCCCCCAACGAAATTCGAGCAGCGCGGCTTGAAACTCGGCCACGAGGTCTGGGACATCGTCTTCCGCCGCCGGCCCTCCTGACCGGGGATTGTCGTCCTCGCGAAGCCTG
The DNA here is from genome assembly GCA_001772005.1 of Betaproteobacteria bacterium RIFCSPLOWO2_12_FULL_62_58. Lineage (GTDB taxonomy): Bacteria > Pseudomonadota > Gammaproteobacteria > Burkholderiales > SG8-41 > DSOT01. The sequence continues at coordinate 71,409 of MERI01000093.1, forward strand.
CCCTCGAGTATTTTAATCGGGGGGCGGGGACCCATACTGAGCCGCCACAGAGACCGCTGCGAACCATGGATCAATGGTCAATAAAGGCGTCGGTTTGGCCCGCTGACGGCCCCGGCTACAGTGAACTTGATCGCGAGCCGCGGAATCCGATAATGTGCATCGCATGAACGTATTCGCGAACTCTATCGAAGCCATTGGCCGCACGCCGTTGATCCGGCTGCGGCGGGCATCCGAAGCCACCGGCTGCGAAATCGTCGGCAAGGCGGAGTTTCTCAACCCGGGCGGATCGGTCAAGGATCGCGCCGCGCTCTTCATCGTCAAGGACGCCGAGGAGCGTGGCCTTTTACGCCCTGGCGGCGTCATCGTCGAAGGCACCGCCGGCAACACCGGCATCGGGCTCGCGCTGGTGGCGAACGCGCGCGGCTACCGCACGGTCATCGTCATCCCGGACACGCAAAGCCAGGAGAAAAAGGACGCACTGCGCCAGTACGGCGCCGACCTGCGGGAAGTCCCGGCAGTGCCGTACGCGAACCTCAACAATTACGTCAAGGTTTCAGGGCGGCTCGCCGAGGTAATCGCGCAACGCGAACCCGCCGGTGCGATCTGGGCGAACCAGTTCGACAACGTGGCGAACCGCCGCGCGCACTACGCGACGACGGGACCGGAGATCTGGCAACAGACCGCGGGAAATGTGGACGCCTTCATCTGCGCCGTGGGCACCGGCGGAACGCTGGCGGGCGTGGGCATGTACCTCAAGGAGCGGAAACCCGGCGTCGTGATCGGCATCGCCGATCCCATGGGCGCCGCGCTCTACAACTGGTACAAGCACGGCGAGCTCAAGGCCGAGGGCAGTTCGATTACGGAAGGTATCGGGCAGAGCCGCATCACGGCGAACCTCGAGGGCGCGCCGGTGGACGAGGCCTTCCAGATTCCCGATGACGAGGCGCTGGCCGTGGTTTTCGATCTACTGCGGCACGAGGGACTTCTGATGGGCACCTCCACCGGCATCAATGTCGCCGGCGCGATCCGCCTCGCCCGTCAGATGGGTCCCGGCCACACCATCGTCACCGTGCTCGCCGACGGCGGGCAGCGTTACGCGAGCCGGCTCTTCAACCCCGAGTTTCTGCGCTCGAAAAATCTCCCGGTGCCGGAATGGCTCGAAGGCCGCAACGCCGTGCCAGTGCCGACTCCACTCCTCCCCACGACCTATTGATCTTTGGGTAATGGACTAACAATTGAATGTCGTCCCCGCGAAAGCGGGGACCCATAGTGCGCTGCCACAGGATTTGATGCAGCAGCGTGGATTCCCGGTCCGCCTTCACGGATGCCAAGAAACGTAGGTCAGGTTGCCGCATCATCGGCTACCTGACAATGTGCTATTTGAAGGACTTCCCGTTTCTGGCTATAATGTAGCCAGAATGCCCTACGCGATCATCCTGGCTCCGGAAGCGGCGGAAGACCTTGACGATTTGAAGGCCAACCTCCGGGCCGGGGGGCGTGAAGGGATCGAGACGCATCTTAGGCACGAACCCGGGAAAACCAGCCGCAGTCGGATCAAGCGGCTGCGAAAACTGTCTCAGCCGCAGTACCGGTTGAGAATTGGCGAGGTGCGGGTGTTCTACGATGTCTCGCAGAAGAACGTCGAGGTACTGGCGATTGTGCTCAAATCGGAGGCTGCAACATGGCTGGCCAAACACGGAAAGTCAGAGTCAAAGTGAAGCAAGTTCCATTGGCGGAGGTTAAGGACGACCTCTCGCGCTATCTACGCGAGGCAGCGAAGGGCGAGATAGTCATTACGCGTCACGGGAAGCCGGCTGGCGTCCTGATCGGATTCCGGTCCGAAGACGACTGGTTCGACTACCGGTTGGAGAACGATCCACGGTTTCTTGATCGCGTTGCGCGTGCGCGCGACAGCTTGCGCGCTGGGCGTGGCATCAGGCTGGAAGACTTGAAGGCGTAATGGCCGCGCGCTCTAACTCGAACGGACGGGCCCCAGCGCAGCGGCATCATCAAACGCCATCGCGGCCCGCCGTTCACCAAGACGTCAAACCGATGTGAGGATCCAGTGGTTGCGGTCAGATACGATGATCTCTCGCTGGCCTTCGACTTCGTCAGCGGCGGGCCGCGCATGGAGCACAATGCGTACATCTCCATTGATACCGGACAGATCTATTGGACCTCGGAGTTGAACCCGACCGAGGAGGAGGTCCCCGCTGATCTTGAAACGTCCGATCGCTACATCGCCATTCCGCACAAGAACGATCTAGACCTTGGCAGAAATCTCGCATTGCGCTTTGTGGCACAAGAGCTACCTGAGCGCTACGGGCGAGCCGAAGCCGTCTTCCGCAGTAAAGGTGCTTACGCTCGCTTCAAACAGCTGTTGGAGTCTGAGGGAGTTCTCGAGAAGTGGTACCAGTTTGAAGCGGAGTCGGTGGAAAAGGCGCTGAGGGCCTGGTGTGCAGAAAATGGTATCCAATTCATTGAACAGGCCGATGAGTCATCGGCCTGACTTTGGCTGGTGCGGACGGGCCGGCAGCGTCGTACCATTGTTCTTTGGTGTAGGTCGGGTTAATCCACCTTGGCCCCGGCGATCTTCACCACACGCGCCCACTTCTCGCGCTCGCTCTTGAGGAACTCGCCAAACTGCGCCGCCGTGCCGCCGCTCACCTCCGTGCCCAGGTTGGCATAGCGTTCCCGCAGTTCAGGCAGCGCGCGGTTTATGGTAACGTTAAGCCGCTCGATCACCGCTTTCGGCGTCCCGGCCGTGGCGGCCAAGCCATACCAGCCGGTCACGTCGTAGCCCGGCACGCCTGCCTCCGCGATCGTCGGAATGTCCGGCGCTGACAGTGACCTTTTTGCCCCCGTCACGGCAAGGGCCCTGACCCTGCCTGCCTTCACATGAGGGAAGACTCCGCCGCTGCTGCTGAACATCACCTGGATCTCGCCCGAAAGCAATGCGCTCAAGGCCGGGGCACCGCCTTTATACGGCACGTGGACCATGTCGATTCCAGCCATGGACTTGAACAACTCCGCTGAAAGGTGATTCGCGCTGCCGATCCCGGTAGAGGCATAAGTAAGTCGCTGCGTCCGGCTTTTGGCCAGGGCAATAAGCTCTTTAACCGAGGTGACCGGCACCGCGGTGCCCACGGACAGAACGTAGTTGGTGTACACCATCAGCACGATCGGCGCGAAATCCCTCACCGCGTCATACCGCACATCGCGAAACAAGCTCGGGTTCACCACATGCGTCGGCGTAACCGTGATCAACGTATAGCCATCCGGCGCGGCGCGCGCTGCAAGTTCACCGGCTACGTTGCCCCCGGAGCTCGGCCGGTTGTCAACGACGAAGGGTTGCCCCAGCGCATCGGAAAGCCTCTGCGTCATTACCCGCGTAACGGTATCGGTGCCTCCGCCCGGCGCCAGCCCGACCAACACCCGCACCGGCCTCTCCGGATAAGACTTCTCCGCAGCTTCGGCCACCAGCGCGGCACTGCCCAGCACGATTACCACCGCGAAAAAAGAATGAATTTTCATCGGCATCCTCCTGTAGCCAGCAAAATGATGGTGACGAGGTAGTAGTGACGAGATAATGGTGACGAGTACTGGTGACGTGTTTCACGTTTCTTCGTCACGATTTTCCGTCACTTCTTTTCGTCACCCTCTTTCTTCACTTCCTTCCGTCACGATTTTGCGTCAGCAGTATTTGTCATCAGCGCTACCCTTTCAGTAACGGACGCAGGTCCCGCACGCTGGCCAGAGTCTCCAGCTTATCAATGGCGTCCATCAACTGCCGGGTGCGCGGTTGCCCCAGGACCGGCTCCAGCAGTTCCTGGGCTTTCTCCTCGACCTCGCCAGTGGTCAGAGGGTTCTCCGACCGGCCCTTAAAGGTGGTCACCCGCTTTTCCAACCGGCGACCGTCTCGAGTGGTTACCTGGACGATAGACTGGCCTTCCGGTCGGGCCCGGGTCAACTCCGGGTCGCCGATGAGCGTGACCTTCTTCTTTAGCTCCAGCACCCCGGGGTCCTTCATCCGCTCAAAGGAATGGGCCGCCTCGAAGGTAAGCCTGCCGTCCAGCAAGGTAACCGCGAACACGTATTGCAGGTTGACGTCGGGCATCTCCCGGTCATTTACGGTGTGAGCGCCGCTCTCGGGAAGACGGGCGGTGATGCGCTCGACCTGGTCGGCCTTGAGCTGGTGCTCGGCCATGAGGTCGATCAGCCCTTCCACGGCCGACTGGATGGGGAAGCCGACGCAGTACTTCTTGATGTTGGTCAGCATGACCTCGTAGCGGCTACCCAACTCCGCCGTCAGTTCCTGCGGCTTGGGGGAGTCGGCATAGGCGACCAGGAAATTGCCGTGCCCGTCAAAGACATCATGAACACCGGTGTAGCCGCTCTGCACCATAGTGGCGGCAGTCACGCCGTTGCGCGCGGGCATTCCGCCAAAGATGAAGGCTTTTTCGATATGCTCCGTATCCCGCGCGTAGGTCATCACTCCGGAGGCCTGCTGGGCGCCGCAGGAGAGCAGATGCCGGAACTGCTCTTCGCCGAGGCGAGCGAGACAGCCCGCCGCCGCGGTAGCGCCCAGGGTGCCGCCGATGCTGAAGGGCAGGTGGTTTCTGGCGCGCATCGCGTCCCGACCCAGGGCCTTGGTGGTGCGGGAGCCGATGTCGTAACCCAGAATCACCGCCCGCAGGAAATTCTCCCCACTGGCGTTTTCCCGCTCCGCCATGGCCAGGGCCGCGGGGATTACGGCGCAGCCCGGATGAATCCCGGCGGAGCCATTGGAGTCGTCGGTCTCGTCAGAGTGGGCCAACATGCCGTTGGCCAGGGCGGCGTTGATGGCCGAGGTGACGATCTGGCTGCCCACCACCTGGGCTTCGGGGTTCCCTCCTTGCTGCTCGATGTAGCGTAGCGCAAAAATGCCGGGGTTGATGGTAGTGCCGGAGACCATGGCCGCAATAGTGTCCAGTATGTGGTGTTTGGCTTTCACCAATACCTGGGACGGAATAGGGGATGCACTGGCTTTCGCCATGTAGCGGATCAGATCGGGAGTGACGCTGGTGGTGCTGGTCGTCATCGCTTTTCTACTCCAGGTTTGGTTTGTTTTTTGCTTAGCGGTCAATTACCGAGCAATCTATTCCAACCGCCCGAGCGAGGCAAGCGCTTTGCCGCACGCCGGCTGCTCCGAGGCGTATTTTTCCGTGCGGCAGCTCAGGCGATGCCGGGAACAGGATGCGGGGTCACGCTAATGCTCAAAAAACACTGAGCCACCGAAAGCGGACAACCCGCGCCTCAAGCGGGATAATCAAAAACGGGGTAATCACGCATACTTCAAAGGAGAAAATTCAAATGCCAACCCGAAAGAAACACGCCGCAGACTCGACATTGGAAGAACGCATAAAGCGCCTGGAGGAGATCGAGGCCATCAGGAAAATGAAGGCGGAATATGTTCTGGCGTGCGATGAGCGGCGCTGGGATGATGCCATGCGTTACTTTACCTCACGCGCGGTCGTCGCATTCGGGCCGTTTGGAAAATTCGAATCGCGGCAGGAGTTGGAGAAATTTTTCAAGGAAACGATGCCGGTGACGATCAGTTTCACCGTTCATCGTCTGTCGAATCCGATCATCGAAGTGAAGGGCGATACGGCAAAGGGAATCTGGTATTGCGAAATCCCGTCAACGCATATCCCAACGAACAAAGCGATCGTGCAGCAAGGAACCTACTTCGACGATTACATCAAGGAGGGCAATGAATGGAAGCACACCAAACTGGACTTGGTGTATTCCTACATTACCGAATTCGGTGAAGGATGGGTCAAGAAAAACATGGTGGCGGTTTGAAAAACTTCAGGGGCAAGAGTGGACTGGCGGCACAACGCCAGTCAGGCGTGATGCGTCAGGGGCGTGAATGGGGTCAGTGTACAATGGCACTACCTTAAGCCAAATTGAACGAACTAAGCAGGATGATGACCCAACAACCCTTGTCATTCCCGTGCAAACGGGAATCCATTCTACGCTTCGAGCGGCATGAACGGCCGCATGGGTTCCCGCCTTCGCGGGAACAACACACTTTCCGCCACTGCCATCGTTCGCGCATTTTCACTTAAAGGCATGATCGGAGGGTCAGACTCGAATTCCTGCGCCTTAATCGAGTCTGACCCTGAGTTCCTCACGGAGGCGATGTTGCACATGATCCGACCTTTCGCGGCCCTGCGGCCCACCCCCGAATATGCGGCGCAGGTGGCCGCGCCGCCTTATGACGTGCTGTCCACCGAGGAGGCGCGCGCCCAGGCGCCGAGACTATGCGGCGCATGCTCGACCGCGGCGTGCTGAAACGCGATGGCAAGCCCTGCTACTACGCCTACCGCCTGGTGATGAACGGTCATGCGCAGACCGGGCTGGTTGCCGCGGGCTCGATCGCCGACTATGACGCGCAACGCATCCGGCGGCACGAACTCACGCGCCCCGACAAGGAAGACGACCGCGTGCGGCAGATCGAAGCGCTCAATGCGCATACGGGTCCCGTGATGGTGGCCTATCCCACCGCGCCGGAAGTTGATGCGATTCTCGCCGATGCCTCGAGCGGAGCGCCTGAATTTGACGTGACCGGGAGCGGCGGCGTGCGGCACATGCTGTGGGTGATTCGCGAGGAGGATCGCATCGCGCACCTCACCGCGGCGTTCGACGCGATGCCGGCACTCTACATCGCCGACGGGCACCATCGCACTGCAGCAGCCTCGCGCGTGGCCGCCTCGCGCCGCGCCGCCACACCGCAACGCTCTGCGGAGGCGAGCTATGAACGCTTTCTTTGCGTGGCGTTTCCGCACCGCCAAATGCGCATCCTTCCCTACAACCGGGTGGTGCGCGACCTGAATGGACTCGATCGCGAGGAATTTCTGCGCCGCGTTGCCGCCCGCTTCAACGTGACGCGCAGCGCCGGCAGGGTCACACCGGAACGACGCGGCATATTCGGCCTTTACCTGCCGGGCCAATGGTACCGGCTGGAGATCGACGCGGCGAGGATTCCGGCCGCCGATCCCACCGCCCGCCTGGACATCAGCCTGCTCGCCGAGCATCTGCTGGGACCGGTGCTGGCGATCGGCGATCCGCGCACCGACCCGCGCATCGAATTCATCGGAGGAATCCGCGGGCCGGAAGAACTGGAGCGGCGCGTTGCGGGCGGGATGGCCGCGGCGTTTTCCATGTACCCGACCGGCATGCAGGACCTGATGGCGGTCGCCGACGCGGGGCGCATCATGCCGCCCAAATCCACCTGGTTCGAGCCCAAGCTCGCCGACGGACTGGTGTCGCTGGTGCTGGATTAGGTGAAGAGCCGTGATCAGCCGTCAGAGCCGTCAGGGACGGAGCCCGGTTTATCGATCTCTTGGTCAGAGGCAATCGAAACCGGGCTCCGTCTCCGTTATTTTCCCCCACAAAGTAACCCCAACACCCTAGAATGAATGGCAGGGGAAAAAGGGCCATCCAGCCACATACGGCCCGCCACGATCCAATTGACAAGTGCCCGTGACCGAGCGACTACCGCTAAGTTCGGCAACAATCGGGGTTGTTACAGCGTTACCGCTGGAACTCGCGGCAACCTGCCAAGTTTTCGGGTGCCATCAAAAAGAGGACGTCGACGGGCGAACGTACAAGATCGGAACCATAAAACGACGAGATGGCCCTGGCACCCATACGGTAGTTGTCTCTTGTCTGAACGACATGGGAAATATCTCTGCGGCCGCGGAAACTATGGCGCTGCTAAGAGACTGCAAAGGCATCGAAGCCGTGATCATGTGCGGAATTGCTGGTGGTGTACCGAATCCGTCCAAAGCAGACGACGACGTTCGACTCGGCGATGTGGTCGTCCCGGATAGAAGAGGAGTGACGGTATACGATCACGAGAGCGTGCGAGAGAGGGGGCGCGACATAAAGGAGCGGACCCCTAACCTGTCACGCATCTTGCTTAGCACGTCGCGACAACTTGCAGCCGATGACAAAGTGGGTGTTCGGCCGTGGGAAGAATACGCCGCGCGCGCAATTACAGAATTCGAAAAAATCGACGCAGAAACCGGTCATCGTTGGCGTCGTCCCCCCGTCGATACAGACGTACTTTACGAATTTTCTTCCAAGAGAAAGCTGGATTACGTCATTAGGGCAGCCCGGGCCTGCGGAGTATCGGCAAGGCTAGCTTTCTATAAGCCGATCATTCGGCCTGTAGATCCGACCCGTTCATTGGACAGGCCAAAAATTTTTTCGAGCGTCATCGCTTCGGCAAGCAAACTGCAAAGAAATAGAGCAACGCGCGATTTCTTGAGTCATCGCTATGGTGCTATGGCGATCGACATGGAAAGCGGTGGTGTGGGTGAGGCCGCTTTCGAGAGTGGCGTAGAGTTTTTCGCGGTCCGCGCCGTGTCCGATTATTGCAACGAAGACAAGAGCGATCAATGGCAGGGTTTCCGAGAACTGTTTCAGCGCCTCTTCGATCTCACACCAGCTTCAATTGCTCGTCGATCTCGTCCTCCGCAGGCCTTCTTTCGGGTCGGACCTCGCTAAGTCTCGACAGCTTCTTCGGTTTTCTGCCAGAGGACCGTGTTATCCAGCGTTAGCGTGGCAATTTCTCTGCTGGAATCCAGCGCGTAAGCTCCTATCGGTTGTCGTGCGCGGCGCGCACGCACTCAAAACGCTCCACAGCGGGTCCTGGGGCTGCTAAAGTTACGCCTGCATTGTCCCCGTCCTCCGTCCTCTTCGGCAGCATTCCGCAGTGGCAGCCGCACCTTGCGGCAGGCAGAGTCCGCGCCATCGGCATAGGGCACCCGACCCGAGCGCGCTTAATGCCGGACGTGTCGGCGGTCGCGGAAATGCTGCCGGGATTCAACAACACGACTTGGTATGGGCTCCTTGCGCCGGCGGGCACGCCCGCGCCGATCGTCAACAGGGTCAATGAACCCGACCCCCTTTTTCGCGTTGAACCGGCCAGGCAATCAGGGTGTCAGCCATGACCTGGGTTTGCGGCGGGCGGCCTCACGTGATATCATGATATCCATTTAGTCTTGCGAGGAAACCGTATGGCCCAGTTCATCGTTCGCCACCTGGAAGACGACGTGAAAGCGCGCCTCAAACGCCGTGCCGAACGCCACGGGCGCAGCATGGAAGAGGAAGTCCGGCACATCCTGCGCAACATGGTGACGGAGGAGAACAAATATGTACCCAGGCTGGGGTCGCGCATCGCGGCCCGCTTCAAGAAGGCGGGGCTGACGGCGGACCTGCCGGAATTGCACGGCCAGGCGGTGCGGTCGGCGGACTTCGGGAAATGATCATTCTCGATACCAACGTGCTTTCGGCGTTGATGCGCCAGGCGCCCGAGGCGGCGGTCGTTGCATGGCTGGATCGCCAGCCGGCCGAATCCGTCTGGATTACCAGTATTACGCTGTTCGAGGCCCGTCTCGGTCTGGCTCTGCTGCCCACAGGCCGCCGGCGGCAAACGCTGGAAGCGGCGTTTGCCCAACTGCTGGCACAGGACCTGGAAAACCGGGTACTGGATTTTGACAGCACCGCCGCAACCGAGGCGGCATCATTGGCCGCCGAACGGCAAAAAGCCGGGCGGCCGGTAGACATGCGCGACACGCAGATCGCCGGCATTGCGCTCGCTCGGCGCGCTACGCTCGCCACCCGAAACGTGCGGCATTTTCGGGACTTGAACGTGCCGGTGGTCGATCCCTGGAAAGCTCAGGAAAGGTAAGTCCGAAAACTTGAAACCTTGGGTCAGTTCTTTACTTCGCACTAAGCGCGCGTTGACCTTTCGCGGAAGCCGGCTAGACTAAGAGTGCCTAACATAATGAACCACGCGGGTCATCATGTTAGGCACTCTAAGTTCCATCCCGGGAGGAGCCATGCGTTCTACGCTTTGGACAACGGTCATCGCGACGGCGCTCTTGGTGCCGGCTCACACGGTATTCGCGCAGGCGTTTCCGGTGAAGATGGTGCGCCTTGTCATCCCCTTCGCCGTGGGCGGAAGCAGCGACGCCAACGCACGCATCGTCGGCCCGGCGCTGTCCGAACGCTGGAAGCAGCAGGTGCTGATCGAGCCGCGTCCCGGCGCGGCCACCGTCATCGGCGCGGACTACGTGGCGAAGAGTCCGCCCGACGGGTACGTCCTTCTGCTCACCACCGCGCAGGTTGTGCAATCACCTGCCACATTTGCGAAGCTCCCGTACGATCCGCACACCGATCTCACGCCGGTCACGCTCATCACCGTCTCGCCGCAGGCGATCGTCGCGCACCCGTCGCTGCCGGTCAAAAACATGAAAGAGCTGGTCGCGCTCGCGCGGGCGCGCCCCGGCGAGCTCAATATCGGCACCGCCGGGACGACCCTCCCCACGCATCGCCTCAACATGCTCGGCAAGATGAGGCTCGAACTCGTGCCGTACAAGGGCGCGGGGCCGATGATCACCGACGCGATGGGCGGGCACGTGCCGCTGGCGATCGGGGCGGTCAGTTCGCTGCAGGGAGCCGTGCGCACCGGCCACTTGCGGTTGCTCGGCGTCACGTCGCCCACACCGGCATTCCCCAATGCGCCCATCATCGCGAAGGATGTGCCGGGATACGATTACGAGTCGTGGGTCGCCATATTCGCGCCCGGCGGCACGCCCAGGGATCTCGTCAAGCGGATACGCGACGACGTCGCAGCGGTGCTGCAGCTCCCGGACGTGAGGCAGCGACTGCTCCACATCGGCATGGAGCCGCGCGGCCAGACCGCGGAGGAATTCGCCGCCCGCGTGCGCACCGAGATCGCGGTGTGGAAACAAGTCGCTGCCGCGGCCGGCATCAAGCCGCAGTGAACGGAACAACGCTGTGAAATGCAACTCCTTCCCCCTTGAGGGGGGAAGGTTGGGATGGGGGTGGAGAGACTGCTACTGCGGGATCACAGGCACCACCAGCCGCGACGGCTTGCTTCCGCCCTCGTGGACGGTATTTATCGCTTTCGCCCGGATCGTCACGTGCGGCCTACCGCTGCTCGCGATGATGGAATCGGAGTTGGCGATTTCGAGACGCAGGCGATGTCCCGGCTTGAACACGTTGCAGGTCGGCCAGATCTCGATCGGGAACTCGTACACCGCGCCCGGTTCCATCGGCTCGGCGGCGAGATGCGGATGATACGGCTTCGCCGGCGTGGAGCGCGCCGGCTCGATCTTGCGATGGGATGACCGCAGCCAGCCTTTGCAGAGTTCGCGCGCTTGGCCATCCGGCGCTTCATCCGCAACGAAGACGAGCCAGTCGATGTCGGGCGCCGACGAGGCCGCCTGCAGGTAGAGCGCCATCGGGCCGGTCAACTCCATCTCCTTTGCGAACGGCTCGGTGCGGTAAGTGAGTCGCGGCTCGCCATGGTGTGCCTCGGGGCTCGCCGGATCGTGTTCGAAGCGCCTTGTCTGTTCGGCGCCCGCCGTCTCCGCCAGCGTCCCCTGCAGCCCGTTCGCGGGGCCGCCGAGGTAGAACTCTCGCCACTGGGTGCGCTTGAGCGGCCACTCGTGTTCCGAACGCCAGGTGTTCTCGCCCTGAATGTAGAGCTGGATCGGGGGGCCTTCCATCACGCGCGTATCCATGCCCTTCAGCCAGTGGTCGTACCAGCGCAGCATCTCGTAGTGATAGCCGGCCCAGGGACGCCGCGGCCACGGCTGCGGGCCTACCATCATGCGCTTGGGTATCCCGCTCGTTCCGTTGTAGCCGTCGAACGCCCCCTTCAGGTGCAGCTCGTGCATATACCAGCCGCAGCCGAAGTAGGCGGGAACCTTCACCTTCTCCAGCCGCGGCCACGCCGAGCGCTCCTGGTAGAACGGACCGTCGAAGGGGTACTTCTGGCTGTACATGATCTCGAGCTTCTGCTTGATGCCCTGGACGTTCGGATTGCGGCCGGACGTCATGTTGAGATTCATGACGAAGGCCGTCCAGTGGGTGGTGAAGCTGGTTGCAATCCCGCCGTGAAAGCAGGCATCGCGGTAGAAGTCGCACGAGGCGTCGTACGGAAAGATCGCCTTGAGATGCGGAGGCTGCTGCTCGGCCGCGAAGAGCTGCGTGCGCCCCATGTATGAGACGCCGCTCATGCCGACGTTGCCGTCGCACCACGGCTGCTCCGCCACCCACTCGATGATGTCGTAGAGGTCCTGTTGTTCCTGCGAACCGAAGAGGTCGTATATGCCCTCGGAATCGTTGCAGCCGCGCACATCGACGATGACGTGGGCGTAGCCGCGCGGCACCCAGAACTCCGAGATGCCCGCCTCGTTCTGGCCGAGCGCCACTTCGCTTCTCTGGAGCTGGCGCGTGTAAACCGAGGTCGTCACCAGGGCCGGAAACTTCAGTCCCGAGGCAGAGGGCCGAAGGACGTCAGCGGCAAGCCTGATCCCGTCGCGCAGCGGGATACGCGCCTCATAGTCCGCATAGGTTGCGTAGCGCGGCTCGGACCGCTCCGGCGGCCTGGGCGGCTCGTCGAAAGGGTATTGCGGCGAGACGAGCGGATCGATGCATCGAATACGTTTGGCATCTACTTTCATGCTGGCAATTCCTCCCGTCTTAAGATCATGTGAAACGAATCAAGAAACCTTCGCTGACCAACGCCGCACCGCCGCGATGATTTTCGCCAGCCGTTCGCGCGATAACTCGTCGGGTCTCGGCGTAGCAGCGGCATCGACCAGCCAGCGCTCGATGTCTTCCGGCGTGGTAACGATAGCCCGGCGGCCTTCCATCGCGTTTTTCAGCGC
>MERI01000094.1 GCA_001772005.1 Betaproteobacteria bacterium RIFCSPLOWO2_12_FULL_62_58
TGGCGCCTGCACCCGTTGACCGGTGACCGGAAAGGCACCTGGAGCATCAGCGTGTCGGGAAACTGGCGCATTACGTTTGAATTCAGCGGCACCGATACCGTGAACGTTAACCTTGAGGACTACCACTGATGGACTCAATACGAAGCAAAGCGCGGAGGCCGACTCACCCCGGCGAGATCCTGCGCGACGACGTGTTGCCGGCATTGGAAATCACGCAAGGAGAGCTTGCCGAAAAGCTCGGCGTCTCGCGACGCACCGTGTCGGAAATACTGCATGGGCGCAGGCCCATTACCGCGGATATGGCGATCCGCATCGGCCGTTTCTGCGGGAACGGGCCGGAAATATGGCTGCGGATGCAGGCAGCGCTCGATCTCTGGCAACTCGAGCGCAGCAATGCGACATCGTACCGGCGCATTGCCGCATATCGCAAGGCGGCGTGAGCGCGAGTTACGCGCCTTCTCGCCGCTAAGCTTTGCTTTCGAATCCACGCTTTCCGGGCCGGCGCCGGTACTGCTGGAATGGAGCGATAGCAGATGAAATCAAATGGCAAGCCAAAAGACAAAGACCTTCTCGGCGCGCACGCGGCGCTCAAGCGCGCGGCGCGGCGGGCGCTCGAGACGGCACGCCGCACGGGCACGCCCTGCTATGTCATGCGGCATGGGAAGCTCGTTGACATTGCCCACGCCGGGCGCATACCACGCCGCACTGTTTCCCGCTGATCCACGATCACATCAAAGGCCGCAAGAGCGAGATGGAGTACATCCCCGGCGTGGTCTTGCACAGGGGCCGCGAACTCGGCATCCCCACGCCCTTCAACGATGCCGTGCTCGAGATCGACCGCCAGATCAACGCGGGCGAGCGCAAGATGGACCCTTCGAACCTCGAACTGCTCAAGACGATGGTGGGGTCTTGGGAGGCGCTTTGAACAGCCACAGCGGCTTTGATAGCCTTGCAGATCTAAGTAAGCATATCCACGTTACTTGCGCCATCATTGAACGAGATGGACTTGTCCTTGCCACGCAGCGAAGCGCGACTATGAGCATGCCGCTCAAATGGGAATTTCCCGGCGGTAAGGTTGATGCGGGGGAAGGCCTTGAAGAATGCCTGTGTCGCGAACTGGCCGAGGAATTGAGCGTACATGTCAGAATCGGGAAGTCGCTATTGCCAACAACCTATCGGTATCCATCGTTCACGATCACACTGTACCCGTTCATCTGCTCAATCGAATCGGGAGAACCGACACTCCACGAGCACGCTGCGTTGAACTGGCTGTCACCGAGGGCATTGCACACTTTGGATTGGGCGGAAGCGGACATCCAGATCGTCGATGCATATCGCAAGGAGCTAAGCAAGGTCGCCACGTGACGTCAAAGCTCCCATACGGTATCTATGACGCACTGCTTGACGAGACTTTGCGCGAAGCGCTTGCGCGCCATCCCGAACTACGTGCCGTTCTGGGAAAGATCGAGGTGGAGGAACAGCCGACCCGCTATGCCGCGTTCGTCGCAAGGGTCGTCGAACAGGCCTTGCGCGAGGAGTCAGATCCCGCCGGGCGGCTTTCCATTTGTAATCGACTCATCGCGCTTATTTCCAGGGAAGCAGAGCACAGCCATCTCGAAAAACGACACCTTGTGGAGAAACACAAATCCCTTCTTCTTGAAGTAACTCCTCCGAACTACGGGACACAGGCCATCCCTCGCCCGCATACCTCGCTAACGGAAAGCAGCCTCTTCACTGGGTCTCCCCAAGAGCCGCAGCTTGCCCACGAATTGCAGAAGGAGATGTGCTCGGCAGATGCGGTGGACATTCTTGTGTCGTTCATTAAGTGGTCCGGCCTGCGCCTTCTGATGTCGGCATTTGAGGATTTGCGCGAACGCCATATTCCTGTGCGGCTCATCACCACATCCTATATGGGGGCTTCTGACGCCCCTGCCGTTGAGTGGCTGGCGAACCTGCCGAATGTCCAGGTGCGCGTATCGTACGACACCGAACGGACCCGTTTGCATGCCAAGGCTTACCACTTCAGACGTCTATCCGGCTTCTCGACAGCGTATATCGGTTCGGCCAATATGTCGCATGCCGCGATCACGAGTGGACTGGAATGGAATCTCAAGGTAACGGCCCAGGATATGGGGCATATCCTTGAGAAATTTACAGCCGAGTTCGAGACGTACTGGAACAGCCGCGAGTTTATCCCGTTTGACCCGAACGATCCGGATCGTCTGCGAGCCGCCATCGAACGCGCTCGCAATAACCAAGTTATAACATCAGCGGTTTTCTTCGATCTTACCCCTCATCCTTTTCAGGAGCGTATTCTCGAAGCGCTGGAAAGGGAACGGAGCGCACATAACCGCTGGCGCAATCTTGTCATAGCGGCTACTGGAACCGGCAAAACCGTGATTGCGGCATTCGACTTCCAGAAGTTCTATCTTCAGAGGAACAGGCAGGCACGCCTGCTGTATGTTGCGCACCGGCAGGAGATTTTGGAGCAATCACTGGTCATGTTCCGCAATATTTTGCGCGACCACAATTTTGGGCAACTATTGGTCGGCCCCCATCAGGCCAGCCGCTTGGAGCACCTATTCTGCTCGGTGGGGATGCTCGCCACTCGCCAACTGTGGGAACAAGTGGGGAAAGAGTTCTATGACTATGTTGTCATCGACGAGGCACACCACGGTACCGCCGACAGCTATCGCTCCATCTTCGATCATTTCGCACCAAAAATCTTGCTTGGTCTCACAGCTACCCCGGAACGGATGGATGGCAATAGCGTTGCCGCCGACTTCGGCAACCGGTTTGCTGCAGAGATTCGACTACCAGAGGCGCTAGAGGAAAAACTCCTCTGCCCGTTTCATTACTTCGGAATTGCCGACCCTGTTGCACTTGACCAGGATCGGTTTTGGCGGAATGGCAAATACGATTCGAACGAGCTGGAAAAGGTTTATACCGGTGCGCATGCCATAGCCCGACAACGCCTTGACGCCATCTTTACGGCTCTCCACCGCTATGAGCCAAACCTGACGTTGGTAAAGGGAATTGGTTTTTGTATCACCATCATCCATGCCCGATACATGGCAGAGATGTTCACTGCGCAAGGGATTCCTTCGGCGGCGCTTGTCTCGGGTGTAGGAGACGACCAACGCTCCGCTCTAGTGGCTAATTTCAAGGCTGGAAAGATAACCTTCCTTTTTACGGTTGATGTGCTGAACGAGGGGCTTGACGTGCCGGAGATAAACACCGTCATGTTCCTTCGTCCAACTGAGAGCCTAACGGTATTCCTCCAGCAGTTGGGACGCGGTCTTCGTCATGCACCCGAAAAGGATTGTCTGACGGTGCTCGATTTTGTCGGTCAGGCGCATCGGCGCTACCGGATTGACAGCAAGCTAAAAGCGCTTCTGCCGAAACATCGTTTTGCGATTGACCAGGAAGTGGAACTTGATTTTCCGCACTTACCCGCAGGCTGCTCAATTCAATTGGATCGGCTATCCCGCCAATATGTGCTCGACAACATCAAGACAAATCTGCGCAACCTAGCGGTACAGATGCCCGACCGGTTGCAGACATTTACCCATGAGACCGGACAGCCCCTGACGTTCAAAAACTTTGTCACCCACCACGACTACGAGCCCGAAACTTTCCTTATCAAAGAGACTTGGAGTGGCTGGAAAGCCAAAGCCCAGCTTGCTGCTCCTCCCACGGATCCCGATCTTGCGCGACTCAAGCAGAGCTTGGTGCGTGCTGCATTTGTCTCCGGACCAAAGGAACTTAATCTCTTACGCGGGGTTGTGGGGGCTCTGCGTAATGGGAATGTGGTCAAGGGGCTTGCTATTGCCGGCGATGCCGCCACGACTGTTCATTATCGTGTCTGGGGTGACGCTGGCGCCGCCCTTGGCATGGCGTCGCTGGAGGATTCGTTCCAGCGTCTGTCCCGTAACGCCTCGATCCTCAGCGATCTCGACGAAATCCTCGAGTGGGGAGAAGCGGAAACATCCGCCAGTGGACGAGTGCCTGAACTTCCTTTCTCATGCCCGTTTGAACTGCACGCTCGGTATGGCATCAATGAGATTAAGGCTCCCTTTGGACTGGCGACATTCGATAGGTCAGGACAAAGAGGGGTTGGAGCTTTTCACTTTCAGACGGTCAAAGCCTATGCACTATTGGTCACCTTCCAGAAGACAGAGCGGGAGTTTTCCCCAAGCACCATGTACGCGGATTATCCGATCAGCAGGGAATTGCTGCATTGGGAATCTCAGTCAACGACTACTCAGCAGTCTGAGACAGGACAGAACCTGATTAACCATGCTGAACGCGGCTATACCATCCTGCTATTCGCCCGAGATCAAAAAAGGCGAAACGGCTGTACCGTTCCATTCACCTATCTTGGTAGCGCAGCGCGCGTCAGCAACGAAAGTGAACGGCCCATTAGAATGGTCTGGCGCATGTACCATCCGATCCCGGTTGAAATGTTTGAGGAGAACAGAAGGGGCGGGTAACCGACAAGTTCTCTAGCCATGGTGTGTTCCGAAAAATGCCCGGAGTTTCAGAAATTCGACCGGAAAAGTAAATATTATCCGAAAATCGGCCGCAGGCGTGTTCAGTCGGCGCGCACGTTAGCGGTGCGGGCGACCTTGCCCCAGCGGGCGGTGTCGTCGCGGATCTCCGCCACGAATTGCCCGGGTGAACTGCCCATGGGATCGAGCCCGGTGGACATGGCTCGCGCGCACGGGTTGGCGGCCCCATCTTGCCGCCATCGTGACCAGTGAAGTTCCGGAAACATATTGATGTAAAAACAATTACATAGGTTATTGCCATCGGGGCCTTGCGGTATTCGCGATTCGCGAATAGCATATAGCCATGAACCTCAAGCCCCAAGACGTGGTTGTCCTGCTCAAGCTGGTTGTTCTCGGCAAGGCCGAATGGACATATCAGCGGCTGTCTGTCGAACTCTCCCTCAGCCAGTCCGAGGTGCATGCGGCCGTGCGCCGCGCGGTCGCCGCGCACCTGATGAGCGACGCCAAGGCTGCGAGCGGACAGCCGATCCGTCCCGCGCTTCTGGAGTTCCTGATTCACGGCGTCCGCTACGCCTACCCGCCGGAACATGGCGCCCTGACACGCGGCATGCCGACCGGCTATGCAGCGCCACCCCTGAACAAGTTGATTGTCGATTCAAGCGATCCGCCGCCGGTCTGGCCGTATGCGGAGGGCAAGGTGCGGGGATACGCGCTCTCGCCCCTCTATCCCACGGTTCCCGCAGCCGCCGAGCGCGATCCGAAGCTTTACGAAATGCTGGCGCTGGTGGACGCGGTGCGGGACGGTCGTGCGCGCGAGCGCACTCTCGCCGCCAAGGAACTGGACTCGCGGCTGAAAGCGCCAGCGGCATAATGCCCGATCCCAACATCGAACTGCTGACCTACGTTGCCGAAGCGCTTGGCGACACCACGGAGCACTTGGTATTCGTGGGACGTCCGCTACCGGCCGAGTCGTATCATCCGCAACTCACTCTTTGGCAGGTCGGGCACGACCACGAGCAATCCTTTCGCCTCCTGAACGACGCAGAAATCCGCCGGCCCCTTGAATCCGGAAGCCAGGGTTTCTACACCCTGCTTGGCGCTCCAGCGGAAAAGCGATCCCGAGTCCCAGTCCGTGACCAGCAGGGTTCCGTCGTTCATCTAGTACAGACCGTCCAGCCGCCCGATGGCCTTGGACAGTTCCTTGAGTTCTCCCTTGGCGCTGAGCGAATAGATGCCGCGGGTTTCCTTCGGCATGAAGCCGACCATCAGCAGCGAGCCGTCCTTTGCGGGATAGAGCCCGTTGGGATGGACCGACTTGCCCGACAGGACGACGCCGACCTTCGGCTCGCTCTTCGCATTCAGGAAATCGGCCGGCTCGACGCTGAAGACCTGATCGGACCGGTTGTCGCTGACGTACAGGACGTTCCCCCTGACCGCCGGGTCGTTGGCGAACTTGATTCCGGGGAGTTCCAGCTTGCGGCCCTTGCGGGTCTTCAGGTCGAAGATCCACACCACGTCGATGTCGGTGACCCAGAGGCGATGGCCCCTGATCCAGATGCCCTTGGGCTTGTTGAGAATCTCCCCGGGGGCGGGAAGGAACTGCTCCTCCAGAATCTTTCCGCTCAGCGACACCTTGCTGATCTTGCCCTTGCCGTCTTTCTCTGCCGGTTTCAGCTCGGTGCCGCCGAACTGGCTCACGTACAACGCCTTGCCGGCGGGGTCGCAGCCGACCGATTCGGGAAACGCAAAACCCGTGACCGTCTGATCGGAGACCACCCGGAGCTTGTTCGTGTCCGCCGCGGATGCCGCCGGAGCGATCCCCGCCTGGATAACGGCCATACAGGCCGACACAACCAGACCCGCTGTCATTCTCCTGCTCATGGCATCCTCCTTCGCAAGATTCGATGGGACTCGTACCGCTTACTCTACCCCATTTCGCGCTGAGCATTCTTTCGATACCCGCTTGACGGGTACGCTGAGGGCACAGAGCGTAATACAAAAGGGAATCAAGACCTGCGGCGCGCGCACGTCACGCGGCTCAGTCCGGCAGCCGATATCCCTTCTCGCGAAACAGCCGCAGGCAGGCCGCGACAACCTGCGAATCGTAGTGCTTGCCGCTTTGCTTTTCGATCTCCTTTAACGCGGCATCGAGCCCGCGCCCCGGGCGGTATGGCCGATGCGACGCCATCCCCTCG
>MERI01000095.1 GCA_001772005.1 Betaproteobacteria bacterium RIFCSPLOWO2_12_FULL_62_58
TTCGTAGGATCCATGCCGACCACGAGCGGCGCGAGGCGGGTTTCGAGCACCCGCAGGCTGTCCTCGATCGTTTCCTTGGAATAGCCGGGCGACGGATCGATGTTGCCCAGTCCCACGGCGCCGCCGGTAGCAGTGATTCTGACGATGGCGCTTTTCTGAATCGACTTGCTGCGATAGGCGTTCTTGTATTCGCCGATCAGCGGCACGGCGACGCCAAACACTTCAACGCGATCGATTTTCAGGTCCATGCGAACTTCCAGTCAGGATATGGTAGCAGGAAAGCAATCAGCCCGTTAACCTCCAAAATAGCCGAGGGCTTTTCGTAATCCGATCTTTTTTTACATAGGCCTGCTGCCGTTACGCTTGAGCAAGCAGTTCGACATCTTCACCACGGTTGATGAATTTCGTGTTTAGTCCTTCAGAGAGATATTCCAAGAACCACGCGACCTTCTGCCCATCCCCGTCGGCTCGAACCGGAACGGGTTCGTGCTGGTCATTGATCAGTACTGGCAACATGCGAACGTTGGTGACACCTTCGCGCGACACATCGCAAACAACGATCGCGCTTTCCCTGCGAAAATACGGATGATCGAGATCGAAAGCAAAGTTGCCCAGACTGTAGACGATGGGGCAGCCTCGGTAAAACTCGACACCCAAGAGCATGTGTGCGTGATGGCCCAGGATCGCGCTCGCGCCGGCATCGATAACAGCGCGCCCAAGCTCTCTCTGGTAATCGGCAAGTTTTCCCCAGCGCTCCGAAACGCCCCAGTGCCACGCCAGGATTACGACGTCCGCCACGGACTTTGCCGCTTTCACGTCATCCAACAACATCGCAACGTCTTCAGGCTCGCCCACGGTTCTCGTCAGCATCGGGCTCCCCGGCTGCTGAAACAACCGCAGATTCGCAGCATAGGTCGTCTTGATTCGTACCATCGCCAAGCCAGGTGTCGTCGCCGTGGCCGCAAATGGAGCAACGCAGACGGACGTGTACGAAAGCAGCGCAATGCGCACACCGTTCACCTCAAGCAACGCGGGCCGTCGCGCTGCAGCGAGATCGCGTCCAGCACCGGCACGGGCGATCCGGACATCGTCGAGCAACCGGAGGGTTTGATCGAGTCCCGCGACGCCGTAGTCCAGCCCATGGTTATTCGCCAGACTAACCACATCAATGCCCGCACCCGCAAGGGCATGCGCGACACTCGGCGTCGAGCGCAAATGCAGGCTGATTCCCGCCTTGCCGGGATGCTTCTCGCCCACATCGCACATCGGGCCTTCCAGGTTGCAGTAGGCTACATCAGCACCTTTGAGGATCCCTGCAACGTGGCGCAGCATCGAGTTCGCATCGGGACGATTGATCATGACATCGCCCGCGCACGCCATAGTGATCACGGCCATCGAGTTCCCCCGCAGTCTGGCTCAGGTTATCGCTTCTTGGCCTGCTCCGCTTTGATGAAATCTGGCGTGGGATCGACTTCCTCGTCAGGAAGATCAAGCTTGTACATCTTCTTGAACGTGGGATCTTCCTCGAGCTTGAAAGCGCGGATCGCATTCTTATAGAGGATGCGATTCAGCACCTCGCGCTTCCACGGCAATGAAAAAAAGAACCGCATGTAGTCCTTCAGGTCAAACAACGGATAGGCGCTGCCGAACACGAAGCGATCCGCGATGCCGTAGTTTCCAAAGTATGCGCGGTAGTTCCCGTTAATGGCCTCGACCCAGTCGTCCCGGCCGAGCATACGCAGGTACACGTCGGGTGACAGGTAAATGTTGTCCCGCCGCGTGGCCACGGTAATGATCTCGCGAACATAAGGATAGTGGCCATGACCGCAGATGATACGCAGTGTCGGGAAGTCCTCCGTCACCCGCTCGATATGCATAGGGTTCGCATAGTCAATATTCTTGCCTCCCAGCGGACCTGATGTTTGTGGAATGATCGCGAGATCGAGCTTCACGCACTCCTCGTAAATCGGATAGAGCCGTTTGTCATCAAGGTCGCAGCCAGGGGAGCGGCCCGGTTCGATGAAAACTGCCCGCAGGCCCATCTTGGCGCTGCGTCGGATCTCTTCGATCGGTTCGTGGTAAACGCCGCCCGCATCGATACCAGCGACGCCGATGAAGCTGCCCCAATGCCGCTTCTGGACCTCCGCCATCAAGTCATTGGAAGTGGTGCGGTCCGGCAGTACCTTGTCCCCCAGTTTCATGCCGGGGCTGTTGCCGGACGCCGACACGGCGGTGGTAACGCCCGCATCATTGATCTCCTCGAAGAACGTCTCCTCGGTCCCGTCCTTGAAGGCGGCGATGCGCCCATACGCTCCGGACTTCTGGGTCTGTGTGCGGAAGTAATCGGACCCTTCCTTGGTGGTAAGACGACACCGGACATCGATAATCATGTGTTAATCCTCCTTCAGGCTGGGCCGGGTCGGCCCCAAGTTGACCAGGAATAAAACTTTCTACGTCACGATGTTGTCGCGCCTCTGGCGCAGCCCCGCGCTCATAAACAAACGCCATCCCGACTGACGGCAGTGTAGATGGTGGCTTGAGTGTGCAACAAACGCTATTTCGCCAGCTTGCCATCGTAATCTACGATGGCTGGGAATGCGTCTGACTACCTTAACGCGCCACCAGCAACGCAGCAGCCGCGGGCAAGCTGTTAATTTCCAGAAGGCGAGGCAGAGGCGGAAGTACGGCCAGACACCGTGGCTGATTATCTCGGCGCGGAACCGACGGAGGAATAATCGGACGGGGATGGGCTAATACACCCATCACCACGACGTTATTCAACGATAATTCTCCTGCAACTGCATGAAGCTGCTAATGCGCCCAGCCAGGGCGCTCGCCGCCACCGTAGCGGGGCTGGCAAGCCACACTTGACCGGGTCCCGATCTAGCAGGAAAGTTGCGGTTGATTGCGCTAACTGTCACTTGTTCAGCGCTGGTCGAAACGCCAGGACCAGCCCCGATGCAGGCGCCGCAACCAGGCTCAATGAGGGTGACGCCGGCCGCCTCGAATGTTACTAACATTCCATTGCGTACGCAGTAATCGCGCACGTCTTGACTGCCAAACTGCAAATAGAACTTCACGCGCTCGCTGACTTTAAAGCCGTGTAACAGTCCCCAATTCAGCACCTCATGGTATCGTTCCATGTCTTCGCGCTTTCCCCCGGTGCAGGAGCCGCCATAAGCGATATCGATCGCGACCCCAGCGTCCAGCGCGCTAAGAGCCACACCGTTGCCGGGATCGCCCGGACGCGCAAGCATGGGTCCCAGCTGCGAACAGTCGACGTCGATGGTATGCGCAAACTCCGCATCGGGATCGCCGCGCATCCATGGCTCTACAGTGACCTCGATTCCACGACGTTCCCAGACAAAACGCTGGGTTTCTTCATCCGGTGCGATTAATCCCGTAAAACCTCCGATCTCTGATCCGGTAATCCTCCCCGAGCGCTTTCTCAAGAAAGGCCACGGACAGCGGTGTAAAGAGATCATAAGAGAACCGCCAGTCAGCCCGAACGAACACACCGTCACCCGGCCTGACCCTCGGAACACCACGTTCATCGCTCTTAATGTCATGTACCACGGATCTTGCGATCAATTTTTCCGCGTACGTCATGGGCCCCGCCGGATGCACCGGAAGAGCAACATGAACCTTGTTCTCCGCCCGCCTCTTGTTGAAGCCGAACAACCCGCCAGATCTGATGATTTCCTGTGTAAGAGGATCCCAACCGGACGTGAATTCCTCCATGCGAATCTCCTCGCCCGCTTGTACGCGCTCGACCAAGCCAAAGTCGGTGGAAGTAAAGAGGCCCAGGTTGTGACAATTCTGTTGGTAAATGCGCTCGAAACTCTCGGCAATGACCAAGCGTATTCCTGCGCATATCTCTGCGTATGGGCTCGCTTCGCGTGAAGAGCCCTTGCCACGACGCGCACCTGACACGCTTACCGAAAAGCCTCCTGTTTTCACACTATCCGGTGTCACGGGAAAACGGTCGCCGCACTTTAGTCCGATGTATGGATAGCGACCAAGTGTCTCGTCGTAGTAGAAACAAGTCCAGGCTGGCGTCATCTCATCGGTCGATATTTGGTCACGCAGTGGCTGGGCTACTTCCAGGCTGACGTTTTCACCCGAGAGCTGGCGCTCGACGACCGCCGGGTCAGCGGAAAGAAAGAGAACTCGACCGTCGAATCGAATAGCGTTTTTCATAGGGAAGCTGGTTGCCTAAATGATATTTCTTGCCCGTAAATCTGCGATCTCGTTTGCATCGAGCAGTTCACCCAGCACCGACTCCGTATCGTCGCCCAGCAATGGCGCCGGAGTACTGATGACACCGGGCGTAAGCGACAGTTTTGGCACGATTCCTGGAACCTCCAGCTCGTAACCTTGACGTGTCGTGATCTTACGTATCATGTCGCGCGCTCTGTAATGCACATCTTTGGCGATGTCTTCTGCCGTGTAGATACGCCCGGCCGGAACGCGCATTTTGTCAAGCTGATGGAGCACGTCATTAACGCTACGCCCCTCGGTCCACTCACCGATTGCGGCATCCAGCTCCTCGGCTCGTGCCACTCGCCCTTCGTTCGACCGCAGGGACATATCGCCAGCCAAATCGGGACGGCCGATAGCCTCCATCAAACGCTTGAAGATGCTGTCGCCGTTTCCCGCAATCAGCACGTAGCCATCATTGCAGCTGTAAGCATTTGATGGCGCGATTCCAGGCAGCGCGCCACCGGCTGGCTCGCGCACGACCCCAAATGCGCTGTATTCGGGCAACAGGCTTTCCATGCAGTTGAATACAGCTTCGTACAGTGCGACATCGATTACCTGCCCTTTACCGCCGCTGACCGTGCGGTAATACAGGGCGAGCAGGACGCCAATCGCGCCATGTAATGCTGCTAACGTATCCCCCATGCTGACGCCGGTCCGTACCGGTACACGGCCCGGCTCTCCGGTGAGGTAGCGCATTCCGCCCATAGCCTCGCCGATAGCAGCGAAGCCCGGCATGTCGCGACGCGGACCGTCTTGGCCATAGCCGGAAATGCGGAGCATGATAAGCCCGGGATTGATGCTCGACAGGCGATCCCATCCCAAGCCCCAGCTTTCTAACGTGCCGGGTCGGAAGTTTTCAATAAGAACGTCTGCTTCAGCAATGAGTTTGCGACAAACGTCCTGTCCGTCGGCGTGGCGCAGATCCAGTGTGACAGATCTCTTGTTCCGCGACTGGACCTGCCACCAGACTGAGGTGCCGTCCTTCAGCAGACGCCATTTTCGTAATGGGTCACCCTGTCCAGGCGGTTCGACTTTGATCACTTCGGCACCGAATTCACCTAGAATCTTGCCGCAGAACGGTCCCGCGATAAGTTGTCCTAACTCGACGACGCGGATCCCTGAAAGGACCTGCGGCTGTGGAACTCTTGATTGAACGCTGGGGGACATGGCTGCATCAGAGCGCCGGACAATAGCTCGCCCTGTTACGAACGCTAAAGAGATGGAGGCCAGTCTACCTAGCGGGCCAAGCGTTCAACAAACGCTATTTCGCCAGCTTGCCATCGTGGTACGAGATGGCAGGCAAGGCGTCCGGTTCGCTCAGCAAATGCGTTACCAGTAAAGCAGCGGCAGCGGGTAAGCTGTTCCTGTTCCGCACGCATAGCTTGATCTGCCTGCTCGCCCATGCGTCTACCAGACGCCGGTGGTAATGGACATCACGTCTGATAGCAGCCAACGTGTTCAAGAAACGCTATTTCCTTAACATGCCATCGCGGACCGCGATGGCATGCTGGCGAAATAGCACTTGTTAAGCATTGGGGCCGCTATTTAACATTAAAGAGCCCATCCTCAAAATGAAGTATTGATCTGATGAATCGGGGTTGTACTTTGGTCGGTGCTGCGATACTTTTTGACATGAATTCATTCTCTGACGGGGAGGATGTTCATGCCAACGTCGATTCTGGACGATGGGCTGTGGCAGGTCGTCGAGCCGTTGTTGCCAAAGATCAAGCGGGGGCGCCGCCCCCATCCGGGGCGCCACCCATTACCCATGGACAACCGCTCACCGGCATTCCATGGGCAGCGGCTCCAGCGTGACTTGCTGGCGACGCCTGGTGGCGTCGCAGCGTGCTGGGGTGTGGGCACGGTGCATCGGGTGTTGCCCAGCCGCTTGCAGAAAGCCGAACAAAGTGAGTGGTTGCGCACGATCGTGGACAGCTCTTCGGTGCATGCCATGACGGGGCGCATCGCTCGCGGCGACACTCACGCCGGCCAACGCTCACGATATAAGCCAACTCGTTCCCCTCGGTCATTGTCATCCCGCCGCTTCCCGGCAGACAGAGGTGGCCTAGGCAACGCCCGGATTGTGTCGAAGGCGACCACGCCTATGACTCCGCCGCGCCCTGTGCGCTTTCGGCATTACGCCCGTTCTGGCCAGACGGCGCACTGCGCATGGCAGCGGACTAGGCTAGACGCGCTGGGTCATCGCGCGCTCGATCGCGTGGTTGCACCAATTCCGGCGTTTGACGACACGCCTACGAGCGACTGCATTTCGTTCCCGAAGCTTTCCTCACCCCCGTTCCGTGATCTGCTGGCACCTCCTTAAACGCATCACAAATTCATTTTGCGCTCTAAGCACCTTTGGGGAACGTTTGCTCGTCGTCTCAGCTGATAGCGGAAAGAGGAGTTAACAATGAAGCGCGCATGTGAAATAGCGATCATTTTTTTGGTGCTCATTGCAAATTCAAGCTTGGCTAACGAGGTCTATCCGGAAAGACCAGTTCGTTTAATCGTTCCTTTCCCGCCGGGCGGTGGTGTAGATATTTTTTCTCGCATATTGGCTGAAAAACTATCTGAAAGCTGGGGAAAGCAGATTGTCGTCGACAATCGTAGTGGTGCCCAAGGTAGTGTCGGAACTGCATTGGGAGCGAAAGCGACGCCGGGAGGCTATACACTCCTGCTCGCCCATCAAGGGGCGCTAACGATTAACCCTCATCTTTATGCCCAACTTGGATACGACACGCTGCGTGATTTCGTGGCTGTGGCAAAAGGAGCGACAGCAACTCCGATGATAGTTGTAAATCCTTCAGTGCAAGCTAGAACAATAAGCGAGCTTGTTAAGCTTGCAAAACAAAACCCCGGAAAATTGAGTTTTGCGTCTACCGCCTCTGGGCAGCAGGTTGTAGGGGAACTTTTTAAAATAACGACCGGAACGGACATTCTACATGTTCCATACAAGGGCGGTCCCCCTGCGATACTCGATTTGATTTCAGGTAATGTAACGATGATGTTTGCGAGCGTGGCCACGACGTTAGCGCAAGTCAACGCAGGCAGGCTGCGTCCACTTGCGGTCTTGAGTACAAAACGAAATGAAGCAATGCCGGATGTTCCAACTGCGGTGGAGGCAGGTTACCCGGAACTCAGTGCTGCTCTCGTGTGGTATGGCGTAGTGGTGCCCACTGGAACCCCGCAATCAATAGTGTCGAAACTGAACACTGACATTGTTCGCGTGATCAACTCGCCAGAGATCGCTAAACGTTTAAGCATTATCGGCCTGAGCCCGTCGCCCAGCACCGCAAAAGAATTTTCCAACCAGATTCGGGAGGATTTCGTTCGCTGGGGTAAGGTCGTGAAGGCTGCTGGAATCCGGGCGGAGTGAAAAATTGGAAGGTATGTTTCAACACAAAAAACCAAAATGATATGAAGGGGGTTGCAATGAAACTCGTATTCAATTTGGTGGGTCTTGCTTGTGCGGCAGCGGTCGTTGGCGCACCCAGTCTTGCTCTCTCACAAGGCTATCCAGCCAAACCGATCCGGCTTATTGCACCCTATCCGCCAGGCGGCGGCGTCGATATCACGGCGCGTATCCTCGCGCCGGCATTGTCCGAGACCCTCGGCCAGTTGGTCGTGGTCGACAACCGCCCTGGTGCGGGTGGCCGCATCGGCACTGAGATCGCCGCCAAGGCCGCACCCGACGGCTACACCCTGCTGCTCGGCAACGTCGGCCCCAACGCCATCATCCCGGGTGCATACAAGAACCTCCCTTACGACGGCATCAGAGATTTTGCGCCGATCAGCCTGTTTGTGTCAGCCGACTATATGCTCGTGGTGCATCCTTCCGCGCCGGTAAATACAGTAAAGGACTTAATAGCGCTGGCGAAGGCTAATCCGGGTAAGATTGACTTCGGCTCCAGCGGCAACCTCAGCGGTCCGCACCTCGCTGGAGAACTGTTTAAGCTGCTCGCAAAGGTCGGCATGGTGCACATCCCATACAAGGGCATTGCAGCGGCGGTGATCGGGATCGTGAGCGGCGAGGTGGCGCTGATCTTCGGCAGCCATATCGTGGTGGCGCCGCATGCAAAAGCTGGGAAACTGCGCGCGATCGCAACCACAGGTCCCAAGCACTCCAACATAATACCCGGACTCCCCACGGTCGGAGACTTCCTGCCCGGATATGAAATTACGCAATGGTACGGCCTCCTCGCACCTGCGGGCACGCCGAAGGAAATCATCTCGCGTCTGCACAGCGAGATGATTAAGGCGGCAAAAACACCGAAAGTGGTTCAACAACTTTCCAACACGGGTGCCGAGGCTAGCACCAGCAGTACGCCGGAGGAGTTTGCCGCCCACATCAGAGGGGAAATAGAGAAATGGGGCAGAGTCGTTAAAGACTCCGGCATCCCCCTCGAATAGCCAACCAATGCGGCTTGGTCACGGCACGATGCCACAGCAGCCGGCCACCGGTGGGCGACTCTCAAATTCTCTCACGCCGATGCCTTCCAGCCGGCGGTCGGCCGTTCGCTCGTAGTGTCGGGTTCTTCAGACGCGCTAGCAAAGCCGAGTTGCCTTCGCCGATCGCGATGGGTGATTGGCAAAATACCATTTGGCGCGCATTTGCCGTGCTGCTTATACTGAGCCAAAAAAAAGCACCAATGACAGGGGGAGTCCGGAATGAACACCATATTTAATCTCATTGGTCTCGTTTATGCGGCAACCGTGCTGAGCGCCCCCAGCCTTGCTCTCTCGCAAAGCTATCCAGCCAAACCGATCCGGCTTATTGCGCCGTATCCGCCAGGCGGCGGCGTCGATATCACGGCGCGCATCCTCGCGCCGGTATTGTCCGAGTCGATCGGTCAATTGGTCGTTGTCGACAACCGCTCTGGTGCGGGTGGCCGCATCGGCACGGAGCTCGCCGCGAAGGCCGCACCAGACGGCTACACCCTGCTGCTCGGCAACGTCGGCCCGAACGCCATCATCCCGGGCGCATATAAAGACCTCCCGTACGACGGCATCAGAGACTTTGCGCCGATTAGCCTGTTTGTATCAGCCGACTATATGCTTGTGGTGCATCCGTCTGTACCGGTCAGGACAGTGAAGGACGTGATCGCGCTGGCAAAGGCCAACCCGGGGAAAATCAATTTCGCTTCCACGGGCAACCTCGGTGGTCCCCATCTTGCGGGTGAACTGTTCAAGCTGCTCGCCAAAGTGGACATGGTGCACATTGCGTACAGGGGCGGTGGGGCGGCGGTGATGGCGATTCTAAGCGGCGAAGCCGCGCTCATATTCGGCAGCCACGTCCTGGTAGCGTCGCATGTAAAAGCCGGGAGGCTACGCGCGATCGCAACCACCGGCCCCAAGCGTTTAAATGTAATACCCAGTTTGCCCACGGTCGGGGAGTTATTGCCCGGACATGAAGTTACACAATGGTACGGCGTCCTCGCGCCTGCCGGCACGCCGAAGGAAATCATCTCGCGTCTGCACAGCGAGATCGTTAAAGCGGCAAAAATACCAAGAGTGGTCCAACAACTTTCCAGCACGGGTGCCGAGGCTAGCATCAGCAGTACGCCGGAGGAATTTGCCGCCTACATCAGAGGGGAAATAGAGAAATGGGGCAGAGTCGTTAAAGCCTCCGGCATCCCCCTCGAATAGCCAACCAATGCGGCTTGCTCACGGCACGATGCCGCAGCAGCCAGCCACCGGTGGGCGACTCTCAGCTCCTCAAGCCGATTCAATCCAGTAACGGCCTGCCACACGCAGGACGAATGCTGACATTCAATACAGCCGGCCCGTCGTGTGCAATTACCTGGTCGACAGCATCGTCGAGTTTTGACGGATCTTCGACGTAGACGCCTTTAGCGCCAAGTATCTCTGCAAACCGGTCATATCGTATGTCCGGCAGATCTACGGCAACTGTACGGCCATAATGAGCTAGCTGTAGCCGTCGCTCTATCCCCCAGCAATGATCATTGCCAATAAACACCTTGACTGGTAAACCGCGTTGGACCGCCGTAGAAAGGTCAAACCCATAAAAGCCAAATCCTCCGTCCCCCAAAAATACCCACGTCTGCTCAGCAGGATGTCCTATTTGCGCCCCGATTCCCACTGGCAGACTAGCACCGAGAGCTCCAATCTCCGCACCGTCCATCCAGTGGCCTGGAGATCGTGCAGGAAAATAGATCCTTGGCCAATGAGCAAAATCGCCACCATCCGTCACAATTCGTATTCGATCCGACCGATACCGCTCAAGGCTCTCGCACACCTGCAACGGGTGAATCGACGACGCATCGTTGCAATTCGTTTCATGAAGCGATCTCCATTCATTACGATATTCGGAATACTTGTTTCTAATATGCCGCAACCAACCATGATGCTTCTCGCGCAACGACCCAATCCCGTCGCACGCCGAGGCGAGTATTTCTAGTCCAACCTTGAGCGGCCCTACGATCGCGACATCGGCTGCTTTACAAATGCCGATCTGCTCTGCATCCCGATGTAACTGGATGACTCGCGTGTCCGCGCTGAGTAGCTGTTTCTGTTCGGCTGCCGTATGCAGGTTAAACTCGGTTCCAACCAAAATAACTAAATCTGAATTTCTTACCTCACGAAAAGTCCTGTTAAAAGCAGGATGAGCATAGCCAAAACAGATCTCACCATCGTCGGCAATCAGACCTCTCGCCTGCTCGATAGTGAACGCCGGTATGCCGGTCCGTGACACCAATCGGGAAAGCGAGTCTCGCTCGAGATCCCACCACGCGCCCCCTCCAATAATCATGATCGGGCGCTCAGCGTTGCTTATGGCCTGTCTTGCGTCAGTAATCGACTCATCAAGCGTGACGGCAAAATTCTCCGTATTTTTGTTGACCGCTCTCACCCGGTAATTCGCTGACGTTTCGATCCGGCCTTCCTGAACATTCGTTGGAACCGACAAACTAACCGGCCCCGGTTTCCCCGCAGTGGCGATCCGGAAGCCGCGTGAGACAAGCTCGGAAATGATGTTTGGACTCGTGATCTCCTGAGCCCACTTGGTAAGGGTTCTGACAATGTCCGCTTGGTAGAGGATTTGATGGCCGTTTCGGTCGCGGGTATGTAGGGGCGGTTGGCCGGATATGACGATTACCGGGGTTGCAGCACTTTGAGCGACAGCAAATCCCGTAACGGCATTGACATGCCCTGGGCCACCCCCGACGATCGCCACACCGGGTTTTCCAGTTGCGCGCGACCAACCGTCCGCCATGTGGACAGCCGCGGATTCCTGTCTCGATCCTATGACTTCGATTCCCTCCAAGGGCAGCGCGCAGAATATTGGATTAGTTTGATCCGCGCAGAGCCCAAATACACGACTTACACCAAGCTGCTTTAGAGCGCGAGCTAACTCTGCAGCTCCAGTTCCCGCGAGATTCTGTTTCATCATTCTCCCCAATAACGGAAAGTAGGAGCGCCTAACAATATGAGCTCATACGGCCTTAAGGACGCACCAGCATATAAGACAACAGCCCCGTTTAAGAAACGCCTCGTGGATTCGCGCGAGACGCTCAAAGCAGATGCGAAGCCGTCGGAACTGATGCAGCCAAGCAATAGTGCGTTCCACCACCCAGCGGGTTTCGCCGCCGGTGAGGATCCACGAAAGCGGGACGCCTTGCGCCTCAGTGAGCAGGTGGTGCTTGCTGCCCGCACGGCAGCGATCGGTTGCGCTCTGCCAGTCAACATTCGGTGGTCGCACAGCGGCTTGCGCCCCGCCTATCGCTCGCGCCGACGCTTCTTTGGGGACAGCGGCTCGATCTCTGCCCATAATTCATCATCGATCAGTGGCTCCGGCATCGTTCGCCCTCCCGGCTATGCGATGTATTACCGTACCGACCCCTCAAAAAAGCAGAAGCGTGATTTTATCAAGGACTTTTAGTATAGATAGCAGCCCGCGTGTTCAACAAACGCTATTTCGCCAGCTTGCCATCGTGGTACGAGATGGCAGGCAAGGCGTCCGGTTCGCTCAGCAAATGCGTTACCAGTAAAGCAGCGGCAGCGGGTAAGCTGTTCCTGTTCCGCACGCATAGCTTGATCTGCCTGCTCGCCCATGCGTCGGCGAGCCGTATCGTGCGCAAGCCGGGCTCCCGACCGAGCAGGCCGATCGTACCGGCTGGCAAAACGCCGATGCCCAAACCAGCTCGCACCATCGCAAAAACCGCTTCGAACGTGGTCACCTGAAATCGGAGTTTCAAGGTTCTATTTGCATCGCTGGCCGCGCGCAGCAGTAGATAGTTGATCGCGCCGCCCTTGTGATACCCGACGAACTCGTGATCCAGGGTATCCACAAACTTTATAACCCTGCGACGCGATAATTTGTGACCATAGGGGACCGCCAGTACCAGCTGGTCGCGTCGATAGGGAAATACTTCAAGCCCATATTCGTTATCAGCCTGAGCATAGATTCCGATGTCAGCAGCATTTTCGGCTACCGCGCGCGTCGTGAAGGAGCTTATGTGCTCTTCCAGATCAATGTCTATGCCGGGATGCTGCGTCAGAAATGACTTGAGATCGTGAGGCAAAAATTGCGTGATAGATGAAATATTCGCGAATAAGCGAACACGACCGCGAATTCCGGACGAGAAATCGCGGATCTCGGTAACCAATTCGTCCAAACCATGTAAGATATTTCTGGCATGGCGTACCAAGCTGCGGCCAGCAACTGTGGGTTCGATGCCTCGATTCTTCCGGATCAATAGCTGCGTGTGAAGATGGCTTTCAAGTTCCGCGATTCGCTTGCTCACAGCAGAAGGCGCAAGATGCACTCGAATTGCCGCTCGGGCAATACTGCCCTCCTCAACAATTGCAATGAACGAGCGAAGGGTCACTGGATCGATTTTCATTGTCACTCACCCTCTGGCTACTGATGGATGCGCACGGCAGACTCTGCGGTGCACCCAATGCGCCGGTTCCAGGGCAGCAGGCCGCCGCTTGCGGAGGAGGATTTCAGCAAGCGAGTAGGCGTTCAGAGCGCTATCGCGAGAATAGGTATTTACGCTCCCACTCCTCGATTTCCGGAAGCTTGAGCGCGTCGTTGTATTCCTTGAAGCTGAGCATGCGGTCGCGCGCCTGTTTGGTGCTGCCGTCGCGCTTGAGCACGTTGAGCGATTCGCGGATGCCGTAGCCAGCGGCGTAGCGTGCGAGTCCGGGATAGATCGCAATGCGAAATCCGAGTTTCTCCAGTTCGGTTGCGGAAAGCTCGCCCACCTTGCCCGCTTCCTCGACGTTGACCAGGCACGGCGCGTCGATTTCCGACACGACGCGCTGCAGTTCCTCGATCATATTGGGGCTGCCTTTCAACTCGACGAAAATCACGTCGGCCCCTGCCTTGCGATAGGCTTTGCCGCGGCGGACCGCCTCCTCGAGACCGTGTCCGGCCGCAGCGTCGGTTCGCGCGATGATGATGAAATCGGGATCGCGCCGTGCCGCAACTGCCGCTTCGATCTTGCCGATGTGCTCTTCCATCGAAATCACCGGCCGCGAGCCCGGCAAGTGACCGCACCGCTTGGGTGCAACCTGGTCTTCGAGATGTATCGCCGCGACTCCTGCGGACTCGAATTCCTCGACAGTGCGCCGCACGTTGACCGCGTTGCCGTAACCGGTATCGGCGTCGCAGATCAGCGGAATATTGACGCACGAGGCGACGCGATGCGCGTGATTGGTAATCAGTGTGAGATCGATCAAACCGACATCGGGACGCCCGAGCAGGCTCGCGGAGACACCGTTGCCGGTCATGTAGACCGCCTCGAAACCCGCCTGCTCGACAAACCGGGCGCCGAAGGCATCGTAAATGCCGGGGGCGACGATCATCGGCCCGGCTGTCAGCCGCTGGCGTAGTCGCTCGCGCGTTGACCCCGTCATACCGCCGCCTTCGCTTCGAAGTGATACCTGTCGAGCTTCGCTTCATCGAGCGCCACGCCGAGGCCCGGGCCATCGGGCAGCGGCAGAC